>NZ_CP030117.1:550000-850000 GCF_001039275.2 Brevibacillus brevis | reverse complement strand
AAGAAGCAATCGATTTACACGAAAAGATCAGCCTGTACATGATTGAGCGAGGCTGGTATCATCCATGGAATATTACCGAGCAGATTCAGTTGGATCAGCAAAATATCCAGACCGCGTTAAATCTTTCGTGAAGTGAAAGCATCCTTTATGGGTGCTTTTTATTTTGTCTACTATTCGACAATATCTCCTAAAGCAAAAGGAAGAAACATCCTATAAAATGGTATATATGGCTTTTTTAGAGAGAGGCGATGATATCCACCTTATATCTTTGATAGAGTACCGCAACATCTGGCATCTACTCGATGATCGTTTCAGCGCTACATTTACCACTGTCAAGAAAGGTTGATGTTCATGTTTAAAAAAGCCTTGATCATCCTGACATTAAGCTCAGTTGTCGCTGTACCAAGTGTAGCCGCTCAAGCCCAAGGGGCAGATCTACCTTCACAGGAGAAGGCGCCCGCCTCCGCAAAAACAATAATCAAAAATGCCGCATTTGGTCAAGAAGTCTGGGTAATGCTCGGCTCGCCTATTCCAACCGGATGGGTCGTGATCAGATCTTCTGGCAATATGAACCTGATTATGGATTTGAACAATGCTCCTGCTGGTTACGAGGTTTGGGTAATGCTCGGCTCACCTATTCCTGACGGCTGGGTTGTGATCAGAAGTTCTGGGAATATGAACCAGATCAAAAATTTGAATAACGCTTCTTCTGGCCAGGAAGTTTGGGTAATGCTCGGCTCGCCTATTCCTGACGGCTGGGTTGTGATCAGAAGCTCTGGGAATATGAACCAGATTAAAAATTTGAACAACGCTTCTTCTGGTCAAGAGGTATGGGTGATGCTAGGCTCGCCTATTCCTGACGGCTGGATCATTATCAGATCATCGGGAACAATGAACCTGATCAAGCGCCTATAGGCTAATCAGAATAATGGGATAACCGCGTCCTCAATTACTAGGCACATGACATGTATCCCGTCCACAAGCTGACGTCGAAACTCAATCGACATCAGCTTTTTTCCTTTTCTCTTTGGCCACAGGCAGAGGACTCCAACCTCTACCGAAGCTTCTTGATCATTTTCAGTAAAAAACGACAATATTGTAAATGATTTGTAGTTATCTTGAAAATATTGGGTATTTATTTTACCATTAGACAAACAATTTCAAACTACTCAAAAGAGATGGACTAGTAGGAATGAAATTGTTTTTGTAATCAAAAAAATTGAGAAGGAGGTCCACAGAGAACTGTACTTGGAAACACGAAAACTCTTGTTTGGAAAGGAGCTTCATGATGTTAGAAAGAATTTTGGGTAAACTTTTATTGCTCACCATTTCTCTTGTCACTCTTGTAAATGGATATTTTGTAACGCCGACACACGCACAGGATCAATCCGAGTATCGCGTAGATTTTAGTGGTGTATCCGCTTCGATCCCTGTCAATATCCGTACCGGCCCGACTACTTCTGCTACTATCATCGACAAGCTTCAACCAAATACCCGTGTACAATTTTCAGGTTGGACCCGAGGGACCTCGCTCAATGACTTTTGGACAAATGCCCCTGATAATAGATGGTTTTTCTACGAGAAAAACGGCGTAAAACACTATGTTGCCTCTGCTTTTATTAATGGAAACCCACCTGCAACCGATCAAAATAAGGTATTAGTCTCGTATCAGGTAACAATTACGACGAATATCCCTGCTCTCAGACAGGCCTATGAAAATGCCATACGAAATTGGAATAACACAGGAATTGTTTCATTAACACCAACACAAAATGCTCCCATAACCTTAGGTGAAGGCTATGCGAGGGGGTATGATGGATTTGGCTGGTGGCAATCGAATGGTTCCAGAGTTACCGGTGGTACCGTCATCCAATGGAACAGAGTGAGCAACAGAAACGCCGCTTATTTAGAAGCTTTGGCTACTCATGAGATTGGACATGTCCTACGACTAAATCATAGGTCGGATCACTCGATCATGAATAATTCCTGGCTAACAAGAATTACAGGCCCTACACAAAATGACATCAATGAGCTTATAAGAATTTATAGTCGATAACGAATGCTTTGTCCCACATAAAAAGACAAGGCAAGGCACTCTTTTGGCTGTCGAGAAAGTCGACGGCCTTTTTTGATGAACACCCCCACTCTTGGTGATAGACTCCTTTCCTTCTTATCTAATTGCGGATACTATTATAAATATTCCTTACGATTACCAAAGGAGGCTCCCCATGAATAATCAAATTCTCAGTGCGCGCCTGACTCTCACTAAAGTGGCATTACCCGATTGGGAGCTGATCCGCTCCATCTATTCCAACCCAACACTGATGGAGCATATCGGAGCGACCATGAGCGAGGAAGATATCCGCCGTAACTTTGAGAAAGAACTCGCTCCGTGGAGCCTCGAATCCATCCACTGGCTAACCTGGATCATACGTGAAACCGACTCCAGTAGCGACGTTGGCTTGATTAGCATCTGCACCCGTAACCGGGAAAATCTCACTGCGGAAGTAGGCTTCATCATTCTGGACGGATTCAAAGGCAAGGGCTATGCAACGGAAGCAATCAGACGCGTATTTGATTTCGCTGTGGATACGTTTGGATTCAAGAAATTTACGGCTGTTTGTTCCGAAGAGCATGTGGCTTCACGACGTGTTTTGGAAAAGTCTGGAATGAAGCTGGATAAAATCGTGCCCGAAAGCACTGAAATTGCTGGCAGGATGGTGAATGACTGTTTTTATTCGTTGGAAAAATAAGAAAAAGAGTGTCTTCTGACAGCCTCCATTCGCTGTACAGCGACACTCCACTTTCCCCTCACCCAAAAACTACTTCCCCGTTTCCTTATACGCTTTAATACGTGTCCCAATTTCGTCTCTAACCCTTTGAAACTCAGACCATTCTTTTCCTGCGGGATCGTCAAATCCCCAATGGACGCGTTTCACATGAGGTGGTGTGGTTGGGCAAACGGAGTCTGCATGACTACATAGTGTCACGACCAGATCTGCTTTGTTTAGGATATCAGGATCAATGACGTCAGATGTTTGTTTGGAAATATCTATTCCCACTTCTTCCATAGCTCGAATGGCATTTGGATTGACACCATGCGCTTCAATTCCCGCAGAAAACACATTCCACGAGTCACCTAAATATTTCTTTCCCCATGCTTCCGCCATTTGGCTACGGCAAGAATTCCCTGTGCATAAGAAGTAAATAGTCTTCTTGTTTTCCATGATATACTCACCTTTTTCCATTACGATATTGAATTGGCAAAATACTTCCGCTTGAACCATAATGCTACGTTAACTAAGGCAATCATCACCGGAACTTCAACAAGAGGACCGATGACAGCTGCAAAGGCGGCACCTGAGTGAATCCCAAAAACACCGACTGCTACTGCGATTGCCAACTCAAAGTTATTACTGCCTGCCGTAAACGCAAGCGTCGTTGTCACCGGATAGTTCGCACCAATTTTTTTCCCCATAAAGAACGAAATAAAGAACATCAAGATGAAATAGATAAGAAGGGGGATCGCGATTCGAACCACATCAACTGGTACACTCACGATATTTTCTCCTTGTATCGAGAACATGACGACGATCGTAAAAAGCAACGCTATTAATGTCATAGGGCTTATTTTGGGGATAAACACTTTCTCATACCACTGTCTGCCTTTTGCTTTCACCAAAGTAAAGCGCGTCAGCATCCCTGCAAGAAATGGGATACCCAAGTAGATGAACACTGATTTGGCTACTTCCGCCATCGTAATGTCAACGACTGCTCCCTGGATACCAAGCCATTCTGGAATAATCGTAACAAACACATAGGCATAAACCGAAAAGAACAGCATCTGAAATACAGAATTAAACGCCACAAGTCCGGCTGCATACTCGGTATCGCCCTTAGCTAGGTCATTCCACACAATCACCATGGCAATGCAACGTGCCAAGCCAATCATTATCAGCCCTACCATATATTCTGGCTTATCTGGCAAGAAAACGATTGCCAACACGAACATCAAAACCGGACCAATCACCCAGTTTTGAATGAGGGAAAGAAAAAGAACCTTACGATCTTGAAAGACACGTCCCATCTCTTCGTAACGAACTTTTGCCAGTGGGGGATACATCATCAAAATTAAGCCAATGGCAAGAGGGATGGATGTTGTACCAATTTGCAAGCTGTTCAATCCACTTGTGAAGGCCGGAAAGAATGTTCCTACCGTAATTCCAATAACCATGGCAAGGAAAATCCACAGCGTTAAGTAGCGATCTAAAAAGGATAGTTGTTTCATGAAGCACTCCTTCGTTTAACAGCAAGCTTTGCTTACGACTGTATTTGAATCTGCACAGCAGGAAGAGGATTCGATTTTATGAACGTCACTGTCAGCCTTGGTGTAAAAAAATTCCCATTCATTCCCGTCTGGATCTGTTACCCAAAATTTATCCTGCACAGCATAGCAGCATGTCGTATCCATCTCATCTCGTGCGAAAAAGCCTTCTTTTTCTAGCCTTTCCTTATGAGCAACAATTTCCTCCGTACTTTCAACCTGGAATCCAAAATGATTGACTTGATTCCCACTAACGGCGTCGCGGACATTTAACGTAAAGTTCAGCCCCGGGCTTTCCAGCAAAAACTTTGCATAATCGGTCTTTACCTTCACAGGCTCTACTCCAAATACCTTTTGATAGAATTCAATCGATTTCTCCAGGCTCGTAACGTTAATCCCAACGTGAACATACTTCATTCTCATGTTCCTCCTAAGATTACATAGATTCATCAAAAAAAATTGATATAAGGTTTAAAAAAATTAACAGCAGCTGCCTTTACCTGTTTTCCTGAAAATACAACAAAGCTCTTCCGATAACAGTTGATTGACTTCGCTGTCGTTCAAGTCGTAATAACTCCAAGTACCTTTGGTTTCTTTTATGATCAGATTCGCATCCAACAAAATCTTGAGATGATAGGATAACTTCGATTGTGGCATGTCAAAAACCTCAGTGAGGTCACATACGCACGTCTTGCCTCTCTGACAAAGCTCATACATGATTTCTAATCGTTTCTGATCGGCAAGAGCTTTGAATTTCTTCTCATATTGCTCCAGCTTTTGTTTCATATCGTTCATGGAAGATGACCTCATTCATCAATTTTTTTTGATATATTTATTATATGCATGGTTCCCCGAAAGATGCAATCGTAACATCAATTTTTTTTGATTAATGATTGTAAAAAACAAAAACCCTTCCTGCCAAAACAGAAAGGGCCTCCTCCAACTGATCTGCTACTTAAACCAGCCTTTTTCCTTGGAATGCATAATCGCCTCGATCCGATTGCTCACACCGAGCTTGTCGAGAATAACGGAGATGTAATTCCGCACAGTCCCTGTCGTAATATACAGTTGGCTGGCAATCTCCTTGGTGTTCTTCCCGTCAGCGATCAAAAGCAGGACTTCCTTTTCCCGCTCCGTCAGTGGATTCTCTTGTCCGTATGCCTCATCGACCAGCTCAGGCGCATAGATCCGCCGCCCTGCCATAATGCTGCGAATCGAGCTGGCCAGCTCTTCGCTCGGACTGTCCTTGAGCAAGTAGCCGTTTGCACCTGCCTTCAGTGCTCGTTCGAAGTAACCTGGGCGGGCAAAGGTCGTCAGAATCATCACCTTGCAGCCGCTGCCTTTCAATTCCTCGGCAGCATCCAATCCGCTTTTGACCGGCATTTCGATATCCATGATGCAAATGTCGGGTTGATGCTGATGCACGAGCTTGACCGCATCCTCACCATTACTTGCTTTTCCGACGACCTTCATATCCTCTTCCAAATCGAGCAGGGAAGCAAGGGCTCCCAAGAGCATCCGCTGATCCTCTGCAATGACAATGCGAATCATCCTCCCGCCTCCTGTTCAGGTTGTTTGAAGACGTTGGGTACTCGAATCACTAGCTGTGTTCCAGACATGGAGGACTGGATTTCCATGCTTCCGTTGACAAATTCCAGCCGTTCCTTCATCCCGCGCAAACCGTTGCCTCGATAGACCAATTCCTCCGCCATTCCAATCCCATTGTCCGTTACGCTTACGACGAGATCAGTACGGGTGGGTTCGATGACGATGGAGCAGGCGGTGGCATTGCTATGCTTCACAATATTGTTGACTGCTTCTTTCAGACACATGCACAACACGTTTTCTGTCATCAGCGAAGTGTTGGTCAGATTCGTGTCGCCTTCCAGCACGAATTCAATTTCCGCCGCCTTGAAAATTTGCTTGATCCGAAACATCTCATCTTCTAGCCGCGTCCCACGCATTTGCGTGACCATTTCCCGTACTTCTTTCAAAGCGATTCGCGCCGTTTGCCTGATTTCTTCCAGCTCTGTTCTCGCCAGAGCAGGATTTTTGTTGATCAGCTTGTTCGCCAAATCGCTTTTCAACCCAATCAAGGAGAGCTTCTGCCCCAACGTATCATGCAAATCGCGGGCAATGCGTTGGCGTTCCTCGAGCTTGACCAGCTCCGATATTCGCTTGTTCGCATGCTCCAGCTCTCCCTGCAACTTCTCTCGCTTATTCCAGTTGTACGTGGTCACGGGCAAGAGAATGACCGCAATCATGCTAACCAAAACAAACGGAAGCTGGCCAATCAATTGCGCGTTTTTGGTGAAAAAGCCGATGTTGACCGATATGGTGGTGCTAATCAAATGAACCGTGTACAGCGTAACAAAGCCGATCTTGTTCTCGATATTCCCGATAAAAAACGCCAGGAAGAGCGAGAAATACACATAGCCGAACATCAAGGTCATGGCGATGGATATGATGATCTGCACACTCGTCCAAAAGTAAATCAGCCAGCCCTTTGACAGGAAGGAGAATACATAGCAAATGAAAAACAGAATGATCATGATGATTCCGATCACCGCTTCGTACGTCGAGGATGACCGGAAGATGAAATAGAATGGCAGGATGTAGAAGACAACCCACACATAAGGGCTCAAACCCGTATTTTTTTGTAGAATGTGATACCACTTCTGCTTCTGCATGCTTGCCCACCTTTTCTTCGCCACTCTCTCAAGTGTATCGGAATTCAAAGGTTTATGGCAGGCTTATTTTCCTTCCAAACTCGTTTGGGTGCCTTTAAGTGCATCCATGATCGCTTCGGATCGAGCAGCAGCCAACCGCTTGATGCCTTTGAAGCTCACAAAACGCTTGTTGCTCTCATCCCATAAATGAAAACGCAGGCACTGCACGCTGGCCGCCAGTGTAATCGTTGTCGCCTTCTGAAGCGGCGGTGTCTCGTTATGTGCTTTTTCCAGGTTGTAATTCGGTACACGTGGGCTTAAGTGATGGACGTGGTGAAAACCAATATTGCCTGTGATCCATTGCAGCACCTTCGGCAGCTTGTAGTAAGAGCTTCCTTCTACTGCTGCTTTCACGTAGCTCCACTCTTCTTCGTTCTCAAAGTACGAATCCTCATACGTATGCTGCACATAAAACAGCCAAATCCCAAACAATCCTGAGACAAAAAAGATCGGACCTTGAATCAGCAGGAATGCTTGCCAGCCAACCGCCCAGATTAAGAGCGTATAAAGACCGACCAGCAGCACATTCGTCAAATACGTATTCATCCGCTCTTTGCGGCGAGCTCGCTTTACATTAAAACGATATTGAAGCAAAAAGACAAAAATAGGACCCAAACCAAACATAACGATCGGATTACGATACAACCGATAAGCAATTTTTCGCCAGGTTGGAGCTTCGAGATATTCATTAACAGTCAACATCCACAGATCGCCTACGCCTCGTTTGTCGAGGTTGCTGCTCGTTGCATGGTGAATATTGTGACTATTTTTCCATTGTTCATACGGAACAAGGGTAATCACACCTGTAATCGTCCCCACGATGTCATTTGCCAGGCGATTTTTGAAAAAGGATTGGTGGCAGCAATCGTGGCAAATGATGAAGGTACGGATGACGAAGCCTGCTGCAACAATGACGATAGGCAGCGTGAGCCAATAGGACACAGACAGACTGAGATAAGCACCGTACCAGAGTAGAATCAGCGGAACTAGTGTATTGATTAGCTGTCGGATACTCTTTTTCATGTCTGATTTTTCAAAGGGGGCAACATTCTTTTTCAACTCGGCAATATTGGCTTTATGCATCAATTGTTTCCTCCTCGTTCAAAGCGCATAGAGACATGGAATGCGCCGTACGCCTTATTCTACCCTTATTGTAGAAAATAGAGTCTGTCCGCTGTAGTCATAAACGTCAAGTCGAGGACATGACAAATGTCATGGTTGAACAAAGGAATGGAAAATTTAGGTTTAGTAAAAAGACCCCATCCATACTTCGGATGAGGTCCTTGGCTTTGACTCTTTATTCTTCTTACTTCACATCGAGGCGCTTCATGATATCTTCGAGCAGCAAATTCGCTGCCTTGATGCCGCCTGCTTTGTTCCAAACCGTTTCGTCTACTTGGTAAACTTGATTGGTCTTCGCCACATTCAGAGATTGGAAGACTGGGCTTTCCATCCATTTTTTCGCGTTGTTCGCAATGTCTGCGGATTCTTTCGTTGGCTCCGTTACCCAGTAGAACAGGATGTCGCCGTCCATAGCGGACATGCCTTCTTCGCTGATCATTTCCGCAAAGTTGTTTACGTCCTGGGAAGCTGGACGTGCGAGTCCAAGCTGATCGAGCAGCACACCGCTAAAGGTATCTTTTTGATAGATTTGTACGCCTTTTTTGGAGAATTTCGCTACGGATACTTTTGTAGAAGCTTTAGGACCCAGCTTTGCTTTCGCAGCGGCTACACGGTCGTCGAATTCTTTCAGGACTTGCTCGCCTTCCGCCTTCTTGTTCAGTGCTTCTGCATAGAGCGTGAAGTTGCTTTTCCATCTTCCGGACAGCTCTTCAGAGAAGACGGTTGGAGCGATTTTGGACAGTTGATCGTAAATCTTTTCATGACGTACTTTGTTTCCGATGATCAAATCAGGACTCAGGCTTACAATCGCTTCGAGATTCGGCTGGTCTTCAAAGCCCAACACTTCTACGCCTGTCATCTCATCCTTGATGTGAGGATACCAAGGATCTTCATCCCAGGACTGTACAGCAGCGATTGGCTTGACGCCAAGTGCTAGCAAAGCTTCCGTACCTTCATTGGTTAAAATAACCACGCGTTCTGGTGTTCCCTTAATCGGGGTGGTACCCATTGCATGTTTCACTTCACGCACTTCATTGGAATCCGCTGGTGCTGGAGTAGCCTCAGTCGTCGTTCCCGATGCAACTGGCGCTTGTTGAGCTTGGTTGGCATTGCCTCCGCAACCGGCAAGGACAACCAGTAAGCACAGCGCGAAGAAGCTGGTCATGATGTGGCGCATGGTACGTAAACTGGTCTTACTTTTCATATCGAGAATGCCCCCACTTCTGCTTATCAACTTATTGATAACAATTATCAATTGATAGTATATAGAGACTCCTCTTACTTTTCTATGGACGTGATTGTCTAATTGCCATGGACCAGATTACCCCTGAGCAACCTGGAGAAAATACGCTGTGCTCCTTTGAATCGTATGTTCTCTGCCAAACGGTCCCCATGGGTCCCATTCGTGATTGGCGGGATGGTACACTTTGTTTTCCCGCACTGCACGCAAGTCTCTCCACAGCGGGTTGTTCCACAGTGCTGCCACATGCTCCCGTTCACTCCAGAACACGAGGATTCGCTCCGGGTTCAATTTGATCAGATCGTTGAGGGCATTTGGTTGATAGGCCGCGTGAGTCACATTCGGGTCAGGCGCAAATCCAAGCTTGTGATAAAACAAGTCAGCGAGGGCGTGTCCCTCTACACCATACAGGCGCACCTCATCTGCAAGGACGCGAATCATCGTCCATTCACCCGTGCGTGTAACTGGCAGTAGTGCATCTCTAGCTTGTTTTTCTACTTTGTCGATGTGCTTGATGATTTTCTCTGCCTGACTCTCTTTCTTGAAGAGCGTTGCCAATTTGGTTTGGTAGTCAATCCAGTTCGGATAGCCGTCAAAGGAGACCGTTCCTTTTATTTTCTCCCAGTCTCCTGCCTCCCGATTGTGGAAAAAATTCATCCTGACGATCACATCAGGCGACAAAGTCAAAATCTCTTTCGGATCGATCAATTGCTCTGCATTCAGTGCTTTTGTCCCGCGCAGTTTTTGCTGCAAATAAGAAGGAAAGCCCGTCCTCGTTTCAAAGTAATTCGGGAAGGAGGGGGCAGCAATCGGCTGAATTCCCATCGCAAGAAAATGATCCTGCAAAAATAGTTTGCTGACCACGACTACCCGTTGGTCACTTTGCTTCATATATATTTGCGGCGACAATCCTTCTCGTTTTTTGAAGAGTCTACTAAAATACAGCTCATCCGTATAACCGACGTTACGAGCCACATCCTTCACACTTCCTCCAGAATGGACAAGCAGCTCCTTGGCCTGGTCCATCCGCAACCCAGTCAAATACTCCCCAGGTGTCATTCCCGTCACACGTTTGAAAGCACGGCAATATGAGCTGGGAGTCAACCCCGCCAGTTTGGGCAAGCTCCCCAATTCCAGTGGCTCGCGGTAGTGCTTTTGCATGTAGGCGATCGTCTCCTCAATCGCTCCAATACCCTTTTCTTCTTTCTTTTTCTGTTCAACATGAACAACACCAAGCAGCTCGTAGAACAATGCTTGGCTCCGCAAAAAAGAAGAGTAGTCCCGCTTCCGTGTCAATTGCGAGAGCTCATCCAATACCGTCAGAAATGAGGCGGGAGTAGAGACAGTCAAAACCTTGACTTCTTTCCTCTCGGGAGCGCTCTCGTACTGATCGCGTCTTGCTTCCACGAAATGAAGCCTGTATATGTGCAACGGCCCTGATTGGAACCGCAATTCTTCTATCTTCGTCGTCGGGCGCAACAACAAGAGCTTACCGGCGTCGAGCACCTGCTTTTGACCATCAACCGTAATCTCTGCACTTCCTTCTACCACATAGCAAAGGACATGGGTGTTTACCTCCACCTGACGCAGGTGAAAATTTTTCAATCGCTGTTTGCGAAAGGCGGTCATCAAAAAGCCAGGATAATCTTGATTCATCATCAACAGATTCACATCCTTCTATCGCCGGAAATAACAAGAAAAAGTAGACAAGCTGATTGCCAGAATCAGCCTGTTCTACTTTCATCATGTTGGAGATCTTTCTATTTGGCAAGTACCTGCCTGTCTATTGTGAGGAACGACTCGAACGGAACATCAGCAAGAACAGATAGGGCGCGCCTAGCAACGCCACTACGACCCCCGCCGGAATATCTTTCGGGATCATGACGATCCTCCCCAGCAAATCAGAAGCAGCCAACAATACAGCTCCAAGCATGGCTGAGACGACGACCGCACGGCGATGATGAGGTCCAACAAGCATACGTGCTGCATGCGGAGCGAGAAGACCGATAAACCCTACAGCTCCGACACTGGCAACTGCTGCTGAAGCGAGCAGCACGGCAATGAGTGCCACAGACAACCTCGTCATCCGCACCTTTAACCCCAATCCAGTCGAGCTCTCGTCGTTAAATGACAAGAGGTCCACCCGACGTCCTAACCACCACGCGATCGGTGCTAAGACGAGGATCGTTGGCAAAAGTCGGCCTACTTCCATCCATCCCCGCCCGTATGTACTTCCTGCCAGCCAAGTGAGTGCAGGCGCTGCCAAGATCATAGAATGTACGATCAAAATATTGATAAGGGCGGCACCTGCGGCAGAAACCGCAATACCTACTAGCGTCAAGATGATTGGATTGAGTCCCCTTCTCCAAGAGACCGCGTATACAATCGCAGCAGAGATGATTCCGCCTGCAACAGCCCCAAGCGGCATCCAAGCCGATAGTTGAGGGAACACGAGGAGCACGATAATCGCCCCTACACCCGCACCGCTTGTTACACCGACAATCTGCGGATCTGCAAGCGGATTACGTACTGCACTCTGCATGAGACTTCCGCTGATCGCGAGTGCCACACCTGCCAACATCGCTGTCAACAGTCGTGGCATCCGAAGCTCAAACACCAATTGACTGTACATCTCATTTCCTTGTCCCATGAAAATGGCGATGATCTCGGTCCACGGCAAGTACAAGTTTCCGCTAGACAGGCTAAGCATCCAAGCGACCACGAGCAGAACAGCAAGCGTGCACACAATCAACGGATACGAAACTTTGCGTTGTGCTCCACCGACACTCATCGAGCCTCCAGTCCCAGCAGTCATACTGCGCGAGACACGCAAAGCCAGCCAGATCAGCCATGGTCCGCCAATAGCTGCCGTGATGGCTCCTGCCGGGAGTTCACCATAATGATTGATAAACATACGTGCAATCGTATCGGAAGCGACAAGCAGCGCTGCCCCCCAGATGGCACATAGCGGCAGCAGCCATCTATGCTGCGTGATACCGGACAATCGCACCAGATGCGGAGCCACGAGTCCGATGAAACCGATAGGCCCGACCACACTGACACTAACGCACGTAACCAAGATCGCAATAAACATGGTGAAAAGCCGTGTTTTTGCCACCTTTTGCCCCAATGATTTCGCCGTCTCTTCATTAAGGCTAAGTACATCGAGCTGTCTGGCCATGAAAAAGCTGACCAAAATCCCAGCTACAATCCAAGGCCAACTGAATTCTACACCTGACCAGTCATTTTGCTTCAAGGAGCCTGAACCCCAGAGGAAAATGCCGTTTGTCGTTTCTTCATTAAACAAGATGATGGCACTCGTCAAAGAGGAGTACACCAAGGTGACAATCATCCCGGACAATGCCACACGCACTGGCGTACCCTTGCGCCCGCCAGACATGAAGTATACGGTAACGGCTGCAAGTATTCCACCCGCCATTGCAAATGGAAGCGGATGTTCATGCAAGAATGATGGCCAAAAAACCATCCCGAACACCACGAAGAAATAGGCACCCGCGTTTACCCCCAAGGTCGTTTCCGAAGCGAGCGGGTTTCGTGTCACCGTCTGCATCAATGCCCCGGCAATAGCCAATGCTGCACCAGACAAAAGCCCCATGACCGTTCTTGGAAGCCTGACACCTTGTATCATATGGTGATCAGAAATGTCTTGCGGAGCAATAATGGCCTGTACGACAGAACGCAGAGAAATGTCTGCCATCCCCTGTGTCAAACTGACAAATGTAAGCACTAACAGAGCGACAAGTCCACTCCCTAACATCAAGAACAATCTCCAGCCCCCTCTTTGTGAGGAAGTGGCTGGAGTGATGTCAGTTCGTGTAAACATTTTATGTTTGGCTAAACTCATTATTTTGCCAACAGATCTACAACTTTATTCGCGAGAATCTTTGCAGACATGGTACCACCATACGGCCACAGATCTCCGCCCAGAGCATAGACGCGATTTTCTTTCACAAAAGTGAGACCGTTCCAAACCGGGTTGTTCTTCAATTGATTCTCAATCACGTTGTCATCATTTTGAATGATATGGAGGAAATTCGCATCCTGCAACGCTGGAAGTGCCTCCACATCTGCCAGTGTCATTCCTGTTTGCTCAAATTTCTTAGGCTTATACTTATTTGTCAGACCAATGTTAATCAAGATGCTTGCTGCTGTAGAGTTATCCGTAGACAAACGGAATTCTACTGCATTTTGACTGCTGTAGCCCATTGCGAGGACGAATGGAACTTTATCTGCACCAGCTTTGGTCAGCTTTTCTTTTGCTTCTGCATAAGTCTTGTCGAGGTCTTTCAAAGCGGCTTCGGCTTCTGCATTTTTACCTGTGATATCCGCAATTTGCTTGAAGATCTCGATCATTCGATCATACTGTGATCCCTGCCCTTCAGCAGGATTCGTATCAAAAGCAATCGTTGGGGCAATTTTGCTCATTTCGTCGTAATTCGCTTCTACATTTCGTTTAATACCGATAATCAAATCTGGCTTCAACATCATGATCGATTCCAGGTTCGGTGAAGTACGACTCCCTACATCCACTACTTCTGGAGCAATCTCCACAGGGAGCTTCACCCATTTTTTCATATTTGGAATATCTGCAATCCCTACAGGCTGAATACCAAGAGCCAACAAATGCTCTGCTGAGCTCCATTCCAATGCAACGATACGCTTAGGAGTGCCTTTGATAGTCGACTCTCCCATCATGTGCTTCACTGTGCGCACTTGCTCTTCAGCAGGCTTCGCCGCGTCAGGCTGAGCTGTAGCAGCTTGGTTGGAACCAGATTGTGCAGTTGACCCTGCATTGCCGCAAGCAGCGAGTAACAGCATCGCAGACAAAAATACAAGCATTACTGGTAATTTCATAAGACGCATGAAAAAATTCCCCCTTACTTTTCTGGGTGTTACATCGAATGAGAAAGGATGATGGACATGATTTCCAATCAACCATTGATTATGATAATGATTATCATTATCTTTGTCAACGGTAAGATGTGTTCAAAGTCTTAATAAAACAGCAGCGACCTAAGACCTGAAAAAAAGTCTTAGACTCGCCGCTGTTTTATTACGCTATCGATCCCGTTAGTTGAACGGTGCCTCTAGGTTTAAAGGCGGAGGCTCTTTCTAGACTTAAGTCCAGTTCTTATTCAAGCCAGAGTCCGTTACCAAATCTTTCTAACCACTGTACGATTAATGTACATACGGATCACGTAATTTAAAATGATGATCTGTTTAGCATGCAGAAGAAAGGAAGATAAACGTTTGAACAAGAACATGAAGTTAGCAATGATTCTCCTGGCCGCTGCCAGTATCGGAATCGCTGGATGTACGAAGGAATCCTCCGTCACTAGTGCACAAAGTTCGTCCCAGCAAAACGCTTCTATACCGACGAACACAATTGCAAATTCAGAAACATCGGATATGAAGAATGTCTCGAATGCAGTAAAAGGAGATATTTCTCAAATAGATGTAACTAACATTCATTCCCTAAAAATTCAGAGTAACGCTGCCATAGTTAAAGTCATAGGAGACAAACAAATCACTCAAGCAGAATGGGAATTATCCAAGGGCAATTCAAAAGGAATGGATACCAACGTGACTACGTCGATCCAAGATGGAACATTACAGATTATGCTTAAACAGGAACAAAAGAAGTTCATAAATACGGAGCCATTGCCATCCTTAACGATCCATCTTCCTTATAAAGACTTCAAATCCCTTGAGATAGATAATGAAGTTGGCAACATATTCATTGAGTCAGAATTATCAGTCCAACATTTAAATGTGAGCAGCAATGCTGGCAACATCACCGTAACGGATGTAATTGGCAAGGAAAGCAGTAACATATCTACTAACCTTGGAAACGTCGAATTCGCTCTACCGGATCAATTAGCACCTCTATATGTAAATTTATCAACAGAAATGGGAAATATCGATAACCAGGTTAATCTTGAAAAAGCAACAAATACCACATCGGTTGTTTCCAAAGAACTCAATGGATATGTGGGTGAGGCTCAATCCGGGAATGCAACGCTCAACATTTCCACACAGGTGGGCGAAATTCTATTCAAAAATTAAGTGTCATCATCGTACCAGGCTTGCCATAATCATGATCAGGCCTGGTATTGTTAGCATCCATTTTTAGAACAACGGACAGATGTTCATTAATAATAGAGTTTTAGACTGACTCATTGAACTATCGAACCCGTTAGTGGAATAACTGAACAGGCAAAGCAAGAACCAATTTTATCCCCAGTTAGGAAGTCTTGGGGTTCCCCTTCATGATGGACAAATTCAAGTAATTTTACTCCAAAAGGACTGATATTGAACGTCATTGTCTCTACACCTTCTGGTGGATTATGTGTCCCTGTATAGGTTCGGATTTGTATAGTTACTTTAAACGAAAAACTACCTTCCTCTAACCGTTGTATTTCAAGAATTTTGGCATCCCATAATGCATAACTTCTCATTGGTATGCCTTTCACTTTGTAGTATTCTCTAATAGCTTTAGAGATATGAGGGTCCAAAGTCGTAATAAAAACATCTTGTAAATCCTTTATCTGTTTGATATTCACCTCTAGATTGGAAGCATTAGTCTGTGAAGGTACCTGTAAAAACATGAATAGTATAGAAAGCAAGCTTAGCATTTTTTTCAAGCCATTCATCTCCTCCCATGGGTATTATTTACTTGACGAAAATTGACATACCCATAATGAGGATTCCTGCCCGTTGGTTAATGAAAGAAGCTGCCTCACAAGGCAGCTCTGGTTCTTACTGTTATGCAACTATCGAACCCGTTAGCGTGATATGGATAAAAATAGAAATAGCATGCATATTAGTTCTCTTTGCTAAACATCCAATGCCCTGAGGTCTAATTTTACAGGAAAGGTATACCCCATTGACTCTCAAGACAACAGTTACATGCACTCCATGATGAAAGACAGGGCATCCCAAATCATCTGTAAGTTATTGGAGAAAGGCGATATAATTTGTCAAAACTATTAGCTCGCAGAGCTAGTCTCCCTCTAAGCTCTGTTGGTCTACCCGGGTTTGCTGTTCAGATGGGGCTGCATGGACGTCGGTTACTTGGCGAACGCGGTTGTACCAATGTTTGAACCCAATGCAATTGCATTGGGTTTTTTCTTTGTTGGGAATGGAATAAAGTTTTCGGCAACCGACAGCTTCGAACTACACTGCCCGTTAGCGTAATGTCCGAAAGTCAGTCTAAAACTTTATTTTCTTTGAACACTTAGACTCGCAGGATCATTACACTATGGGCAGGATAGTTCAAAAAACCAAAGCCTTATGGTCGTGATAAAACGTAAAGGGGCTATCTAGAAAGTCAGTCTAAGCCGACTTTCTAGATAGCCTCACTCCAAAACAACTTTGGCATTTCAACAGGTTCAGTCTACAACACTATTTCCTAGAGCTCTTGCTTCTTTGTAGGTATAATCTCTCCCGTTTTCACATCTATTCCAATAGTGATAGATTGTTTGGGATCTTTTCCAGTAAACGTAAGGTTATATCTGCTAAATTTGCCTACAAAGTTGTCTACAATATTGGCATTTGAAATCACGTAGGATTTTGCTTCTGGATGTGAGGCATAGAATTTATCTACCGCGGATTTTACATTTGGGTATGATAGAACTGTAGCAGCATCCAATGATTGTATGGTATAGCTAAGGTTCCCCGTTTTCGAATCTATTGCAAAGTGAAAAAAGTTGTTTGAATCTTTTTCAAGTCTAATAACATACTTATCATACTCACCTTTTGAAACCACATCTTGATAAGCAACGATCTCATAAGATTTTGTTTCTGGAAACTGTACATAGACGTTATCCATTGCTGCTTTCACAGCCTTGTCGGCAAGAGCTTCGGAAGCTGAGAGCTTTTTGTAAGTTCCTGCATACAATTCTTGGTTTTGAGCTACAGTCTTTTGAGTTGGGTTTTCATTTGCACTTACTACTAAAGCTCCAGATAGGGAAATCGCAGTAGCCAATCCTAAAGCTGTCAAACGTACTGATGTTTTTTTAAGGTTTATTTTCATATCAATTCTCCTTCGCGTTTATGATTTCTTTCCTAGGTATAAGTTAGAAAAAACTTCTAAAATATAAAGTGGGGTAAACTTAAAATTTTTATTAAAGTTCAATGGTCATATAGCTTATCCCATGCAGGTACGTTCGTTCCCAAGAACAGAAGAAGCGCTCCATAAAAAAGAAAAAATCCCCCTCTAATGAGGAGGATTTTTTCCTTTAAAATTACGCTTCTTTTGGCAACACAATTCCACGATAAAGCTGAACCGTGATGTAATAGTAAATCGCATAGATCACAACGAAAATCAGCGTTGGAATCCAGATGTTCAGATACGGGTCCAAGAGGATGAACGAGAACATCTCCATACCGATCAATACGTGCATCAGACCGACTATCGCCGGGAAAATGAATACCATAAACAGCTCTTTATAGATCGAACCTACGAGCAACGATTGACGTACGCCGATTTTTCGCAGCATGCTGTAGCGGTCTTTGTCACGGGAAGCACCGGACAAGATTTTGAACATCAGGCAGCTCGCCATCATCGCCAGGAAGGCTATTCCGAGGAAGAAGCCCATGAACATCGTCCCGCTTGTGAAAATATACATGCCCGCATACGTGCTGTATTTGGAAGATGTGTATACGTCTTTCGTTTCCACATTTGTGATAGACCCAATCATTTGCTTTTGACGCTCATCCATTGCTTTTAATTCCTGCGTGTATTTCAAATAGTCGTCTACCTGGGCAAGGAGAACCTTGTGTTCACTTCCAGCGGTTTGCTCATACGTCGCCTGATCCACAACCAGAACAGATTTGCCCTCAATCATCTGGTAGTTGATAAAGTTGGTGAATATCGCTTTGTCCCAATCCTCAGGAATGGCATCGTATTTACCTTTGTCTTCTTTTGACGCACTAACGATATACGTTTCTTTCGGAAGCGGATCTGTCACAAGTTTTGGCTTGTTGTCAGCAGAGTAATTTTGAATGCTGTTCGTGGAAAGCAACAGCGGATTTGCCAGCAAGTCTTCCTTCAAGTAGTAATACGCCTTATCGTCGACTTTGTATCGATACGTATTTTGCTCCATGACGTTCATTTTTTTCAATGCCTGATAATCCGCTTCTACCGGATCATGCAGATTCACGTCATACACATGGAACACCGTGGTAAACAAATTGACGTTTTGCTGGAAGGCCAAGCCCCCTGCCATCGCCCCGACACCAAGCCCGATCAGCATGGCTACTGTACCAAGGATTTTGGTCAGGTTGTTCACCCGAAAGCGCAGTTGAGCAAAGGTGAATGCGTTCAACTTGCTATCATTCAGCTTTTTATTTTTCTTCAAAGCCTGTACAAGAACGGGCAGCAACGAGATGAATATCAAGTACGTCCCGATTGTGCATGAAATAGCGCCTACGATAAAGCCGAGTGCTTGCAGGTACATAATCAAGTGCAGGCATGTATAGCCCAGAGCCAACAGGATAACGCCAAGGATAGCGACCAAAACCGCTCCGATTCCTTTTGACTTGATTTTGTCATTCTGTTGCTCGGCACGGATGAGAGCGAGCTCAGTTGCACGAGCCAAACGAGCCGCATTGATCGTGGATGTGATGATAAACAGGATGAGGAAGAATCCCCATGTCATCCAAATCGCTGGCAGATAAAAAGGATAGTACCCATCCGTGGAAATCTCCAGCAGGTTCATGAGCAAAACGCCAATACCGCTTGCAAGCGCAATACCAACCAGACTACCGATCACCAGGGAAATGATCCCCATCGTCAATGTTTCCAGGAACAAAATCTGACTGATTTTCCCCTTCTTCGCCCCTAGGACCATGTACATTCCGAGCTCTTTGCGCCGTAGCGAGAGTAGAAATGAGTTGGCATAGAAGATATAAAAAATCGTGATAAACGCCAGCAGGAATGCCCCTACATTGAAAACGATCTGAATCGAAGAGATCATCGAGTTGTTTTTCGTGTAATCAGAATTGAGGGCCAGCGTCTGGAACATGTAAAAAATCGAAATGGAGATGACCAGACCCACGAGCAGAACCAGATAGTCCTTCATCATCTTCCGCATACTGGACAAGGATAGCTTGAAAAGCATGAAACGTTACCTCCTAGCGTACATCATGTGATGCACCCAGCTCGGCCAGTACATCCAGAATTTGTTTGAAAAATTGCTGACGATCCCCCGTACGTTGAATCTCGGTGTACAGCTTGCCGTCCTGAATGAACAAGATACGTTTGCAATAACTCGCTGAAAAAGCATCATGTGTAACCATCATGATTGATACTTGGTGGTTCTCGTTCAAATCTGTCATCGTTTCCAGCAAGCTTTTCGCATTCTTCGAGTCGAGGGCGCCTGTCGGTTCGTCCGCCAGCAAAATCGCCGGATCATGCACAAGTGCGCGTGCTGCTGCGGCGCGTTGTTTTTGTCCCCCGGAAATTTGAACCGGATATTTTGGCAAAATCTCTTCGATCCCGAGTGTTTGTGCCACTTTACTTACTTTGTTGCTGATCTCTTTGGAAGGGACACCTTGCAGGGACAGCGGTAATGCAATGTTCTCGTACACGGACAAATTCTCTAGCAGATTGAAATCTTGAAAGATAAAGCCGAGCTTTTGCGAGCGAAAATCTGCGAGCTGGTTACGCTTCATCTGTGTAATGTTCGTTCCCGCAATTTCAATAAAGCCTTCCGTAGGACGATCCAGTGTGGAAATCACGTTAAGCAGAGTCGTTTTACCCGAACCGGATGGCCCCATGATTCCCACGAACTCTCCTTTATCTATGGTCAGCGATACGCCTTTTAAGGCATGCGACTGGCTCTCACCTTTTGTCCCATATATTTTTTGAACGTCTTTTACTTCTAGTACAGCAGTACTCATGCTACGTTCCTCCATTCTATCTATTGGCTAGCGTTCGTTGTTTCCGTCGCTATTAACTGTAACCAAATTCCAGAATAGGAGCTATTGATGTTCCTTACAGTTACCTTTACATTTTGTAAGGTTTATTACGCGAGACGAAGAAAAGCCATCCGACGAGGGATGGCTTCCGTTGTAAGCTATTTTTTACTTTTGTTCTCTTCGTGTCTTTTGATCAGCATATCTACGATCATATCAATTTGTGCTGTGATCGCGATTGGGTCATAGCGATAGAATGTATCGTAGTCGTTGTAGAAAATCTGATTGTTTTTGGCAGCAGAGGTCGCATTCCAGACAGCGGACGCCTGTAAGGTTTTCAAGGCTTCGCTATTTTTTTCCGGATTGTAGAAAGTCACGAACATGTAATCTGCCGCATATTCTGGCAAAGTTTCCATGGACAGTTGTACGGTTTGCTCTTTGGATTTGTCTGCGTGTGGCATTTTCAGCTTCAATGCATTGTACACCGTTTGACCACCGCGGCCTGCGTTGTCACCGAATATCCACAAATCTCCTTTGTTGGTCAGTTCGTAGAGACCGACAGTCGCATTCTCATCCACGATGCCTTTCAGCTTTTCGCGACCCTCGGCTGCCTTCTTGTCAAAGTCTGCGATGAACCTGTCAGCCTTTTCTTTATCGCCAACCACTTCTCCAAACAATTTGACTGTATCGTAAATGTTTGTCGCCGTACCGAAGGGGAGATAAACGGTTGGAGCGATTTTGGACAGGGCTTCATAATTGTCGTCATACATGACGACAATGAGGTCAGGAGCGAGTTCTAATGTTTTCTCCACATTGATCAGCGGGCTACCCACGTCCTGCGCATTTTTTAATTGTTCCACGGTAAACGGGCTTTTGAAAGCTTCCGTCTCTGCACCGACTACATTTCCGCCTACTGCAATCAACTCGCCTGCGTAATAGTCAGTCACAATACGTTGTGGCTTGTCAGGAATTTGAATCGTTCCTTTTGGTGTTTCGATGCGGCGCATTTTGTTCTCAGCAGGGGCTTCTGTTGACTTGTCAGCTAGCTTGGAAGCAGAAGCTGTCGCGGGTGCTGGCGTTGCCGTATTGGCTCCACCGCATGCCGTCAAAAAAAGCGAGAACACAAAAATGACAGCAAGGACAGCTTTTACTGTTTGGTTCGTAGGCATGATGAGCCTCCCTTATGTACGTTTGTAAAATAGATGTAAGTAATACCTTTGTCGACATTGATTATCATTATCGATGAAACTATAACAAAGAGTATTTTTACTGTCAATCGCCCGAGTGGTTTTGGTGCTGTTTACCTTACCATGCATGTATGCTTTGTGTTACTATTTGGAATAAATTTCTTGTCAGGAGTGATCAAATTGTCCATCGAACCACTCTTACTTTCCTTTCCCGAGAGTTTTGAAACGAGTCGTCTACACATCCGCGCTCCCTTGGCCGGAGATGGTCAAATGGTTCACCTGGCACTGACGGAAAGTATAGAAGATTTGCGTCCGTGGATGCCCTGGGCACAAAGTCTTCCCACAGAAGAAAAGTCTGAGGTCAACGTTCGTCAAGCAAGACTGAAATTTTTGGAGCGTTCTGATCTCCGCCTCCATCTGTTCGATAAACACTCTGGTCAGCTAATTGGCTGTAGCGGTCTACACCAGATTGATTGGGATGCAAGAAAATTTGAGATCGGTTATTGGGTTCGCACATCATGTAGGGGACAAGGTTACATTACCGAGGCAGTAGCTGGTATTACGAGCTTTGCGATCCGTGAGCTGCAAGCAAACCGTATCGTCATCCGATGTGATTCTCGAAATATAGCAAGCTCCCGCGTCGCTGAACGGTCAGGATTTATCTTAGAAGGAATCCTTCGAAAAGACGAGCGCAGCATCGATGGTACGTTACGTGACACGATGGTATACGCAAAGGTTCGGGGCATTGATTTTTAATTTTTCCATTTGATAAGCAAAAGAGGCGGATCTTCTCCGCCTCTTTTGCTTGCATTTCTGCTTACTCCTGAATACTCACCTTGCCGCCATCTGCAAGCAGCGTCTGTCCTTTTACCACGACTTTATCTCCATTTGCTAGGCCGGATACTATTTCAATCAACTCGCTTGTCGAGTTACCCGTCGACACCTCCACTTGCTTGGCTGTTTCCCCTTCCAGCTTGAACACGTATTGTCTGCCTTCACGATCAAATACCGCCTTGCGAGGGATAACCAGTGACTTCCCTCCTGCTGAATCTTGCGGGAAGGTAACATTCACGACCATATCGGACTTCAATTCATGGGAAGCATTCGGGATCGTGATTTCTACTGGATAGGCTTTGAGCTGAGAATCCATGACTGGACTAATCGCCGTTACTTTTGCATCAATCGTTTTTCCTGTAGATTGCACGTTTACTTTGACGACTGTTCCTACCTTTACTTTCGTCACATCTGCTTCGGACAAATTCGCTTTGACCACAAGTGGATTCGTTTTGACGACAGTCACGATTGGTTGCTGGCCTGCCATCTGCCCTACTGCTCCGGTCACGCTTGCGACAAATCCGTCGATTGGGGAGACAACCGTTGCATTCGCCAATTGCTCACGAGCATTTTGCAGTCTGACCTCAGACTCCGTTACGCTCGCTGCCGATACTTGCACACCCGTTTTTTGTTTCGCGCTTTGCAGCTTCTGCTTTGCATTGTCATAGGAAATCTGGGCTTTTGTGAGCGTTGTATTTGCCTCATCCATTTTCTCAGCAGCAATCGCTCCCTGCGAAAACAACTGCTGATTACGTTGTTGATTCAGTTTTGCGTCAGCAAGCGCTCGTTCTGCTTCCGTCAAATCATTTTGTGCTTCCACCAAGCCTTGGTCAGAGGTGCTGCCTGCTTGGTTTAAATTCGCTTTTGCCACTCGGAGAGCTGCTTCTTGTTCTCTTACGGTGTTTGACAGCTCATTCTTATCGAGTGTAAACAATAATTGTCCTTTTGTTACGGGCTGACCCAGCTTTACGGGTAGAGACGTTATTTTCCCACCGGTTTTTGGAGACATTTGGACTTCCTCACTCGGTGCCAATTTCGCAGTCAGTCCAGACTCAGATGTGACCACACCTGGTGCCACCGCTGCAACCTGTACAGGGGTAACCGTTTCTGCTGGTTGGGCAGCAGTCGTCGCTGCATCCTCCTGGCTTGCGCAGCCTGTGATCAAGGTGAAGGTGAGTAACGCCACAATCGCGATTCTTTTATTTATGATCATGATGGTTCCTCCTCTTTTCTCATGCATTTGTCGATTCCAACGTGGTAAGGATTTTCTTTTCCTGCTTTTGCTTGCGCTTGTTTCGTCTCTTTTGTCCCATCTCATCAAACCATGCTGTAACCACAGGTACGAGTATGAGTGTGATCATGGTGGAGAAAATCAAACCATACATGACGGTCGTAGCCATTGGCGCTTGCAGCTCTAAACCAGACCCGGCAGCAACGGAGAGTGGTGCAATAGCCATAATCGTCGTGAGGGTTGTCATCATAATCGGACGCAGACGGGCAGGTCCTGCATGTAAAATCGCTTCATGTAACTCCCAACCTTTTGCACGCAACTGATTGATCAAGTCGATTAACACAATTGCATTGTTCACGACCAGACCGATCAGCAAAATGTACCCGATCAAAACAGATACGGTAATAGGTGTGCCTGTAAACAAAAGCCCTAATATGACCCCAGTAAGGCTCGGAGGAACCGAGAACATGATGATAAATGGACTGAAAAGTGATTCAAACTGAGCAGCCATGACCATGTACACAAGCACGACGGACAAGACAATCGCAAGACCCAGATTCACAAAAGAATTTCCCATATCCTCGCTCTGCCCGCCCATTTCGATGGTGTATCCATCCGGAACATTCAGCTTTTTGATGATATTCGTAATTTCCGACGCGGCCGCTTGCAGGTTATCCCCGATCAAATCGCTTGTGACCGTCACTTCACGCGTCATGTTTTTGCGCTCAATCGATGGCGGTACATCGACTTTGCTGATGGTCGCCACGGACGTGAGGCTGATTTGGGCGCCCGTCGGCGTGGAAATACGCAGGTTCTTCAAGTAATTGATATCTTCCTTATAGTCTTCTGGCAGCTTGAGATTGATATCAATTTCATCTTCGCCCGTACGATACTGGGTAACCGTTTGACCTTGGAAAGAAGTTCGCACAGCAGAAAGGATTTCATTTGTTGTCAATCCGTACAAGCTCGCCTTCTCTGTATTGACCTTCACATCGAACTCCTGACTCATTTCCTGAACACTGGTAGATACGTTCATCGTTCCTGGTACCTTGGCTATTTCCCCTTTCACAATCTCGCTCAGTTCCGTTAAGACGTCCAGATCATCTCCGCGAATTTCAATCGAGATGGCTGCTCCGCCCCCCATACCACCGGAAAGGGATTTCACCTTGATATCGGCTCCTGCAATATGCTTGACTTGCTCTTGCAGGCCTACTGCAATTTCCTCTGTCGATCGCTGTCTCGTAGAAATCTCTCCTACGTGCAGTTCGATCGTTGCGTTATGAGAAGTAGATGCACCGCTCTCTGAAATACCGTCGCCACCCCCGACCGAGGACTTGACCAATTTCTTTTCTGGCACTTGATTGACCACTTCTTCTACTTGCTTCATTACTTTTTCAGTTTCCGTCAAGATAGTACCCTTTGGCAGCTTGATCTCTACCTGGATTAATCCTTGGTCCATATCCGGGAAAAATCCTGCGCCAAGAGATGGAACTAGCAATAATGAGCCAATCAGCATGGCAAAAGCAGATCCAATCACCGTTTTCCGATGACCCAATGCCCATTTGAGCACCCTTTGATAGCCTTTTTCCACTTTGTGGAACCCGATATTAAACCAGATCAGTGGATTGATGCCACGATAGTTTTCATGATTCGTATGCTCCGGTATTGTTTTTAACATGCGCGCACTCATCATCGGAACCAACAAAAAGGTGAAAACGAGTGCTGCGATGTGCGAGTATACGACTGTCAATGCCAACGGGGCAAACAGTTCAGCAACAAGACCTTCTGTCAGCGCAATCGGCAAAAATACGCAGATTTGCGCCAATGCGGAAGCCATTACTGCCGTTCCTACTTCTTTGGAACCGATCAATGCCGCTTCCATCATACTCTTGCCCTGCTCCCGTTGACGGAAAATGTTTTCCAGCATAACGACAGCAAAGTCTACTAATGATCCCAATCCGAGCGTGAGACCTGCTAGGGAAATCAGGTTGATAGTTTGACCTGTCATGTACATCAAGAGGAAGGTCGATATGATCGATACAGGCAGGACAATGACAGCAATGAGCATAGATGACAGACTGCCCAAGAAGAAGAACAGCATGAGTACGCCAATGGCACCACCTGCCAAAGCATGTACTACCGTGTTGTCAACGGAGCTCTGAATGTATGTGGAGGTATCGAAAACGATACGTGTTTCTACATTGGGTGGAAGCGTGCTATTAATTTTCTCCAGCTCAGCCTTTACGTCTTTCGCGATTTTAATCGTATTGCCGCCGGTGCCTTTCATCACGGCAATTCCCAAGCTCGGCTTTCCATCAATGTAGCTCAGATTGGTCACTTCTTTGATCGTATCTGTTACGTTGGCAATATCACTCATTCGGATGAAGCTCTCTCCGACAGAGATCGGGGTGAGAGCAACGGTATCCACACTCGTGAACTCACCTTGCACACGAATACTGGTCTTTCCGTCACCTTCCCGTATCGCACCGGCTGATCCGGATATATTGTTGTTTTCTAGAGCTGACTTGATTTGATCCAATGTCAATCCATAAGCTGCTAGTTTGGCTGGGTCCACAATGATGTCCACGATACGCTCTTGCCCACCAGTGACACTTACAGAAGCAACACCGTTAATTCGTTCCAAGCGGGATTTAATCAAATCATCCGCGATTTTTTTCAGTTTGTTGACATCTTGATCGCCAGTTACAGCCAGGTCAATAATCGGCTGGCTTGACGGATCATATTTCAACACCCTTGGTGAACCAGCCGATTCAGGCAAGCTCCCTCGGACCAAATCTACTTTATCTCGCATATTCAGCGTCGCTTGATCCATGTTTGTTCCCCACTTGAAATGGAGGATGACCGAGGAGGAGCCGTTAACAGAAGTGGATGTGATCTTGTCTAAATTCGGAACCGTGCCTAATACATTTTCCATCGGTTTGGTAACCAGCTTTTCTACCTCAGCCGGGGCCGCCCCCTCAACAGATGTCACAACTACCGCAACCGGAGAACTCAATGACGGCATCAGTTCAATAGCCAAGCGCGGAAAGGTAACCAAACCAAAAATGAAGATGGCCACGGATATCATAATCATGGTGACCGGACGTTTAATGGAAAGTTCAGATATATTCAAAATTTCGTCACCCCTTCGTGGATAGAAAGTTCCAACGTATCAACTCAGTTTTTCCTTTTCTAAAATAAGCTCGCGCAAAGAATGGAGAGTTGCTGGCGTGCAACTGATCCCCTCTTGCAGGTTCCTATTCGCAAGTACACGCTCCGTCAATGCTGCCCACACAATTCGCCGATCCGATTTATCACGAAATCTGCGTACCAAGTTCATCTGTTCCAGCCGACTAATTAATCCCGAGGTTGTACTATAGGAAAGATTGATAGCTTTGCTGATCTCACCCATTGTTTTCGGGCTGATCGCGATTTGTTCTAGAATGAGAACTTGTTGCCAGGTGATATCACTTGAATCCAATGCTTGCATGGAAAGCGCGGAAAACACGCTACTCGTTTCCTGTAGAATCTTCGCTAACTGAAACAGTTCGTTCATAAAAGCCTCCCTACCCATTTTTTGGGGACCCTCTCTCGTTCGGGGTGTTCCCCTCCACAAATCACATTTTACTTATGCGATTGGCCCCCGAAGTCTATCGGGTAGTCAAATTATGGAATTCGATTTTATCTATCCAGAGATAGAAGACCGTACACCCGGAGATAGACGACAGCGCATGCTAAAATGAAACTATAATGGGTACGTATTCCAAGAAAGGAGGTTGTTTTCTTGAACGCTTCAACTGCATCTTTACGCTCTCGTTTCCTGCTCATTTGTTTTTTTGTATTGATCTCATTTTTTCTCATTCCAACTGCTTACATGCATGAATCCACCATTCCCTTTATCATCTCTCTGATCATCATCTTCTGCTTCCTGCTGATGTTTCTCAGACCAAAAAGAAACTGGAAACCTTATCAAAAAGACATCGCCATCATCGTGATTGGTACCGTGTCATTTATCAAGGTTCTATATGTAGGGGAAGAGATCGGTTTATCCCTGCCATTGGTAGCTTTTATTGGCTTTCACATTCTTGAACGTCGAGCATTGTACTATGCGATTTTTTTTGGCACATGCTCCTTTTCTTACATGTTTTTTTATAAAGACTATATGTTTGAGGAGGTAATAGGCTATGTCGTGGCCTATATCGGATGGTATATTGGCGCACGAGGATTATCTCTTCAAAATCAAGCAAAGGAATCGAGTCAGCAGCATCTTAAACAATTGCAAAAGGCGCATGTTGAACTCCAGGAAGCTCATTCTGAACTTCAAGAGGCATCTGTGAATACACTTCGTGCCGCTGTCCTCGAGGAGAGGACCAGAATCGCCCGCGATGTTCACGACGCTTTGGGACACAGTCTCACATCCCTGATCGTTCAATTGAATGCTTTGAAATACATGCTGCAAGGTGGACCAAGTGACGCACAGGAGGTTGTCCGTGACATGCTTACGGTATCCAAGCAAAGCCTCGATGATATACGCTCGTCTGTTCATACATTAGCCGCAGACAAATCCTCTCTGGGAATCACACCGCTGCGTATACTCTTATCACGAGCCCAACAGCATACCGACATCAAAATGCAGTTGATCAGTCCCAATCCAGATATTCCCCTCTCGCAGCAGATGACCATTACGCTTTACCGGATTCTCCAAGAAGCGATTACTAATTCCATCCGCCATTCTGATGCAACAGAGATTTTTATCACGATTGAAAAAAAGCAAAACTTTGTTTTCCTCTCCATTTGGGACAATGGGAATATTACGAATCATCATCAAATCAAACCGGGTTTTGGTTTAACAGGTATCGCAGAACAAACGAAGCAATTAAACGGAGAACTTTCCTATTCCATTCGAGCGCCCCACGGCTTTCAAATTGATATCAGTTTTCCGCTTTGATGAGCAAATAGCGATGTAAACGGAGGAATGCCTGCATGGTAAATCAAAATAAAAAAGAGACCATTCGCGTGGTCCTGGTCGATGACCAAACGATGATCCGTCAAGGATTGGGGTATGTCATAAAAATGCAGAAGGATATGGAAGTAAGCGGGGAGGCTTCCAATGGAGAAGAAGCGGTGAAGCTCGTAGGAGAAGTCATTCCTGATGTAGTCTTAATGGATGTACAGATGCCGAACATGTCCGGAATCGAAGCAACCCGAGAAATCACTCGACTCCATCCTTTGATAAAAGTATTAATCCTCACAACCTTTGACACGTACGATTACATCGTAGACGGTATTCGCGCGGGTGCTATCGGCTATATGCTAAAGGATTCCGATTCACAGGATATGCTGGACCTCATTCGCAGGGCCCATCAGGGAGAGGCACTGTTCTACACGGCTACTGCTGCCAAGGCTCTAGCAGAGGCTCTACAGTTTCAACAAAAGAATCACAAGTCTGCCTCTCATTCTGACTCTGATACTGACTCTGTGCTTCCCCCTCTTGTCATGTTAGATCAGTTGACCGATCGAGAGCAGGACGTACTAGAGCAGCTATCCTACGGCAAACGGAACGAGCAAATTGCACAGCACTTGCTCATCTCCGAGGGAACCGTCAAGACGCATATCCATCGGATTTTGCAGAAAATGGGCGTAGAAGATCGTACACAGGCCGTTGCCAAGGCGATCCGGTATAAAATCGTGAAATAAGGAAGGGCTATCCGATTTCCACCTCCAACAACGGCAATACTCTTCCTGGGAACACGGTAGACACGATTTCTCCTACTCGCTTTGCTCCCCTCGACAAGTAAAACGGTTCTGCGTACGGGTCACTATGGATGGTGATGACGGGGATTTCCAGCTTTTGTGCCACCTCCACCATATGCTGCCACAGAGCCTTTCCGTATCCTTTTCCGACTGCTTCCGGTTCCATGAACAAAAAGCCTAATAGCCACTGCTCTTGCTCTGCATCCTTTTCCAGACTCATGAAGCCCTTGATACTGCCCTCATCCTCTAACACATATACCTCGTGTTCCTCGATATGAGCAGGTGATAGCGTCAGGTCGTCGCGACAGGCCTCCATGAATTCATCACTGTATCCCCAATACGCTTTGGAGCGATAGGCTAGCTCGCTCAGTTCGCTTGCTTCTTGTCCTTTTGCTCTGCGGATATTCATATTAATCGTTCCCTTCCTTTGCCACGATATCCGTAAGGCGCTGTTTGATATCCCCTGTACAAACACCACCATGATAGGCAATCACTGTCTCTATGTCGAACGCAAGCAGCTTGCGGATCGATTGCAGGGCAGTCGTTTGATCAGGCGTGAATTCGGGATTGAAAGGCATCAGTACCCCCTCTAGTGCTGTGAGGGCATCTCCTGAAATCAACGTCTTGCTCGGAATATGATACAAAGAGATGTGATCTGGCGAATGACCGGGCGTATAAATCACCTGAATACCTCCACAGTACGGGAGAACGACGCCATCCTGTACGGCATGATCCACTTTTACCGGAGGAGCCAGTAGCCCGCTTTTGATCAAAGGTGTTTCTCCAGCCAGATACGGAATCGCTACTTCGTGAGCAACCACCTGTATGCGTCCTTCCGCTGCTGCTACCATTTCAGGCAAGCTGCCGATATGATCCCGGTCTTGATGAGTAATGATGATTTTCGTCAATTTTTCAAAAGAAATCCCTTCTTGCGCCAGTACGTTCTGAATCAACTCCAATTGTCCAGGGATGCCTGTATCTACAAGAATGGCTTCATTCTCATCCCATAGAACCGCGGTGTGAACGACGAATGGATTGCCTCCTGCGTTCATCTCCAGTTTGATCATTTTGATTCCTTCTGTTTGGGTCAAATCGAACACCTCCAGCATTTGCTCGAATCTGAATCGTATGAATTATTCCTCATAGACAAACAAGAATCCTTTCCCGACCTAATTTGTCAGCAGATGTGTTTGCACAAAAAAATGGTCATCGCAACGGACGACCATTTTTCCCCACTTACTTTGCTTCCTTTTGACGATAGACTTCCTTCCCTTCAACCAAGGTCAGCACGACTTTCGCATCCTTGATTTGCGTGGCTGGAATTTTAAACAAGTTTTTATCGAGCACGATAAGATCTGCCTTCTTGCCGACTTCGATCGAGCCTGTGATATCATCCACGTGGTTGGCGTAAGCACCATCAATCGTGAAGCTGGCGATCATTTCCGCAAGCGTCGCACGCTCGTCTGGGTTGGCAATTTTGCTCGGATCAGTTACACCATCCTCGATTCGCGTAATGCCTTGTTGAATGCCGTGCAAGGGATTGAATTCTGGCGTTACGATGTAGTCAGACGAAGAAGCTACATGCACCCCTTTATTCAAAAAGCTCTTCATCGGGTATTCTTTTTCTGCACGTTCTTTACCCAAGTACGGTACTTCGATCTCTTCGTAGTAGCCCTCTTCCTGCATAAACCAGAACGGCTGCACGATTCCGACTGCACCCAGCTTTTTAAAGCGCTCGATGTCTGTTTCATTGACCAGTTGCAAGTGAACGAGCGAGTGGCGAGCATCGTGCTTGCCATTTTGTTTTTCCGCGAGCTCCATACCGTCCAGTGCAATACGGGTAGAAGCATCCCCAATGGAATGGACGTGCAATTGGAAGCCTGCCTTGTCCACTGCGGCAGCTGTTTGATTGTAAACCTCTTGCTTCCAGATTAATTCTCCGTTTGTTTCTTTATGGACATACGGCTTTTCCAAGTAAGCTGTAGCGCCTTCTACGACACCATCCAAGAAGATTTTAACGGCGTTGACTTGGAATAGCGGGTTTTGATTGCGCTCACGGATTTTTACGAATTCTGAGACCTGCTCAGGTCCTTTTTCCGGATTCGCTGTCAATGCATTGCGGAAGCGGATGGTCAGCTTGTCCTCTTTCGCGAGCTCCTCGTATGCTTCCAATACGTTTGGATAGCGTAGCATATCCGGGTCGCGCACGGTCGTTACGCCGCGTTCAACCGCTTTTTCTTGGTATGCTTCAATTCCGGACTTGTATTGTTGTACGGTGTATCCGCCGATTTTTGACAGTACCAGATCCATTGCACTTTCACGCAACGTTCCAGATGGTTCTCCTGTTTTCGGATCGCGCTCGATAATGCCGCCCTCAGGATTTGGTGTATCCTTCTTGATCCCGGCCAGCTTCAATGCTGCCGAGTTCACCCACAATGAATGTCCATCATCCGAGGTCAACGCGATTGGAGTCGTTGGAACGATTTTATCCAATACTTCCTTGCGCGGACCGATACCAGGCACAACCGGATTGCTCCAGCCACGTCCTTGCAATGTTGGTTCGTTTGGATGTTCTTTTACGAATTTCTCAATGGTTGCAACGTATTCCTCGACAGAGCCTCCGTCAAACAAATCAATGGAGTAAATGAGTCCCGTCGTTTTGCTCGCATGCGTATGGCTATCGATAAAGCCTGGCAATACCATTTGGCCTTTCAGATCGATAACTTTCGTATCCTTGCCGATATGTGCTTTCGCATATTCATCTGCGCCGACAAAGACGATTTCATCACCGCGAATGGCCACTGCCTCTGCCCAGCTGTTCTTCATGTCCACTGTGTAGACCGCGCCGTTGGTTAGCACGACATCTGCTGGCTGTTTCGTCTCCTGCGCGGCAAAAGCAGACATCGGGCTCATCAGCGCTGTGGCGAGCAATGCGCTGGTTAACTTTTTCCCAAACACGTTAAAATCCCACCTATCTATTTATCTAAGATGAAAAGAATGCCAAAACTGATTGTAGCATCGCAACTCTGAAAATTCCATGAAATCCGGTCGAAAATTAGTATTTTTTCCCGATTTATGACGAAATTCATCACATAATGACCACCTGAATTGGTCAAATTGGTAAAAGGTTAATTTGACTTCGATAGATGAGGCATTGTATACTCGTAAATGTTTTAGTGGGTAAACATTTAACTCTATATATAATTAAGCAATGAAAACAGGAGAGGGTACCATGCAAAGCCAAGTCAATTTTGAAGAACTGTATATACAGCTCCAACGAAAAGTTTCAGCTGAGTCACACAAGCGTCTGGACCCACTCGTATCAGGATCACAAGCCATGCTTTTGCGAATTCTAGATATGAACGGTCCGCAGAAGGCATCTTCTATTGCAGAACGTATGAACATTACCCCCGGAGCTGTTACGAGTCTTGCTGATAAATTGATTGCTTGCGGCTACGCCACGAGAAATCGTGACAGTACGGATCGCCGCGTCGTGCAACTGGACATAACCGATGAAGGAAGAGAAATCCTGCGGCAATACAAAATCATCGTGAGAAATACCATTGAACAGTTTTTTGCAGGCGTATCTGATGAAGACAAGCAACACTTAGTCCGCATCTATCACCAGGTTTTGAAGAATATCGAGCAACAAAGAGAGGAGCATCAAGATTGCAACAATTGACAGAGAAAAAGAAAGTGACGATTATGATCGCGATTATTACGGCTATGTTTTTCGCCGCGATCAACCAGACCATTATCGGTGTTGCCATGCCGCGTATTATCTCAAAGCTGGGTGGCATGGATTACTATTCGTGGGCGATTACGATTTATTTGCTGACCTCAACCGTTGCTTCTGTGCTGGTTGGGAAGCTCTCCGATATATATGGAAGAAAACCGTTTATTTTAACGGGTATCGCGTTGTTTAGTATCGGAGCCTTGTTGTCCGGGTTTTCTACCGATATTTTTCAACTGATTACGTATCGTGGCATTCAAGGGGCGGGTGCCGGGATCATCATGTCCACTGCTTTTACCGCCATGGGTGATCTGTACGAACCTCGCGAGCGCGCAAAATGGGGCGGAATCATGAGTGCCGTCTTCGGCGTATCCAGTGTGCTCGGTCCTCTGATGGGCGGCTATATCGTTGACCATCTCGACTGGCACTGGGTGTTCTGGATCTTCTTGCCGATTGGCGTGATTGCCTTTCTGTTGATCATGATTCACTTCCCAAAAGTACCGAAGCAAGAAGGAGAGTCTGTCGACTACTTCGGCTCGCTGTTCCTGACGCTCACCATCGTACCGATGCTGCTCGCCTTCTCATGGGCAGGTAATGGCCCGGGTAAATACGCTTGGGGCTCGTGGCAAATTATTGGTTTGTTTGCCGTCACAATCATTGCGTTGATCGTGTTTATTATGATTGAGATGAAAGTAAAGACTCCCGTGCTTCCGCTGGGTCTTTTCAAAAACAGTATTTTTACTGTCTCCAATCTGGTTGGATTCTTCCTCAACGCGGGGATGATGGGCGCTATCATTTATGTGCCGTTCTTTGTCCAAGGGGTCAAAGGCATCTCTCCGACAATGGCCGGTTATGTGGCGATGCCGATGTCGATTGCCATGCTCGCGACCTCCGCACTCGCCGGACAAATCATGACCAAGACGGGAAAATATAAAAAGATGGCGTTGGGCGGACTTTCCGTCATGGCTTTGGGCATGGTGCTGATGTATTTCATGTCCCCAGCTACACCGATTTACTTGCTCGTGATCTACATGATCATTCTCGGTTTGGGGATCGGAATTGCGATGCCGGTCTTCTCTTTGACCGTGCAAAATGCAGTTGCACCACAGCAATTGGGTGTCGCTACAGCAACGTCGCAGCTTTTCCGCAACCTCGGTGGGACCATTGGAATTGCTGTCATGGGAACCGTCATGAGTGGCAGCATGTCTGCAAAAATGACGCAACTGTCAGGAGCCATGGGTCAAGCGAACAATCCCGCAGCAGCAGACCCTGCTCTGGCAGAGAAGCTGGCGCTCTTTACGAATCCGCAAAATTTGTTGGATCAGCCGAAAATTGAAGCCACGCTGGCTAGTCTGCCACCGGATTTGCAGCCGCTGTTTACTCACATGCTGGATATGATCCGGGAAGCGATGAGCTATGGGATTACGACTACGTTTTTGACTGGGGCGATTGTAGCGGGAATCGCTGTCATCATCGCGCTGTTCCTGAAGGAAATCCCATTGCGTAGTGGGAAGATGGGACAGAAGCAGGAGGGCGAAGTAGAAAAGGCTTAATAGGAAAAGGAAGAGGGCACTTGTCCTCTTCCTTTTTTTCATGGTGTATGGATTTGCTGTATGAGCCACTTTCTCGCTTCCTCTCCTGCAAGAAGGTCTGGCTGCTCGACGGTACCGATATTTATGCTTTTGATAAAAGCTTCTTCTATACCTGTTACCCCTTTTAGTTGTGCTCCTTGAAACAATACTTCTTGGAACGAGGAAACACTGATATCTGCACCTTCCAAATTGGCATCACGAAAGTCGGCTTGAGAAAAGAGAGAGTTCACTAGCTTTGCATGCCTTAAGTCTGCTCGGGCAAACACAGTTTCGAAGCAAGAGCTTTTGACGAAGGTCGCCCGTTGCAAATTGGCACCTGTAAAATCTGCATAGTCTGCCTCGCTTTTGGTGAAAATCGCATTTTCCAAATTCGCTGATCGAAAGGTAGAGGAATACAAATGTGCCGCATAAAAATCTTTGTCCTTCAAATTCATCCCGTCAAAAGTACTGGCGATCAAACGTGATTCGACCAGACGATACTCCGTTACGTCTATGGAGCGAAAGTCTTCTTCATCCACGAAGAACCTCACTCCCTCTTTCCCAAGCGAATCAGTCCATTGTTGATGCAAATCTAATTGCTTGATTATATCGACCTTCATGAAAACCCCCGCCTTATCCGATAAACAAAATGGCTTCTTTTCGTTGGAAAGCTTGCGGCAATTTTTCCTGAATCCAATCTATTCCTTCTACTAGCTTCATTCTATCCTCTTCATGAGTCAAATGATGAGCTGCCCACGCAATCGGCACGAAAAGCTGCTCTCCCGTTCATTTTGTGCTTCGAGTATGAATGCACAGATCGACATGCTACAGCTCTGCTCTTCCCGTTCGGATCGCATAGGCATAGTCTCTGCGCCCGTTTTCCTCTGCTTTTCTGGCTGCCTGCTCGAAATCATACGGGACCAATACGTGCTCGACTAGCCAAGCGCTGCCTTGTTGTTTTACCGTGACGTACTTGGCATGGGGCGTCTTCGATTCCATCGAATGCGGGTACGGCGCTTCCTCAAAATACGCTGGCAGCCCGACACTCCCCGGGTTTACCACGAGCTTGCCATCTGGGAGCCATACGGATTTGGGCACATGCGAATGTCCGCAAAAAATGACTTTTTGCTGGATACCTGTCAGCTCGATCATCAACGCGTTTGGGCTTTTCTCGTCAATGCCATATGGAGCCACACTCTCCAATAAATACACATCATCGGCAAAAGGAGTTCCATGGCAAAACAAAAGCTCATCTTTGGTCCATTGCTTTTGGAATGACCCAATCCAACTGAGAATTTCTGGTGTAAGCAACGGTTTTACGTATTTGAAAGTAATGGACTCCATTTGCTCTTCCAGTAAATATCTGTCACAATTACCCATGATGTGGATGATCGTAGATCGCTCCATTAAGAGCTCTGCCGTTTTGATCGGATCAAGCGGTCCAAATAAAGTGTCGCCTAAATTCACAATGGTTTGAATACCGCGGGAATCAATGTCGTGCAGCACTGCTTCCAATGCATAGGCGTTGCTGTGTATGTCGGAGATCACCGCGATGGAATGGTTGTTTTGGCTCAAGGTCATATACTCCTTTACGAAATTCGAAGCATCTGTGCTTATAGTATTACTGCAAATTTATGTAGATTTCCTGCTCCATTTAAGTGATGGCGGCATACGTGATAGATCAAGAGGATGCCCTTCTAGCAAACGAAGAGAGGCATCCTCTTCCTATGTCATTTTCAAATTTTATGAAAAAGTTTAAGAGGGGGGCACCCTCGTTTTCGTCTATAGTAGTGAACACCAAAAAGGAAAGCTGCGCAGCACCTTTTTGCAAGGAGGTAACAAACATGCAGGACGATCGAGAGGTCATTGCGGAGGTTCTTCAAGGAAATAAAGAGGCTTATGCTCTGATCGTCAATAAATACAAAGGAAAAATCGCTTCGATTCTTGGGCGCACGCTCCACCACTCCCATGATGCCGAAGACATGGTGCAGGAGGTTTTTATCAAGGCATACTACAGTTTGTCAGATTATAAACCCAACTACTCCTTCTCTGCCTGGCTGTATCGAATCGCGATCAATCGCGGGATTGACGAGCTGCGGAAACGAAAGCGGATGCCTTCCGTAACAGAGATGGATGTCGAGGTCAGAGACGAATGTCCGATCCCGGAGGAAGATTATCTGGAAAAAGAACAGCGTCATGCTTTGCGACAGCAGATGATGACACTGGACAAGAACCACAGGACGATTCTCGATTTGCATTATCTCCAGCATTTAAGCTACAGGGAGATCGGCAACAAACTATCTTTGTCCGTAGATACTGTCAGAATGCGCCTTTCCTATGCCAGGAAAAAGCTGCGAGACCAGCTAAGCAAGCCGGAGAAAAAAGGGGGTACCCCGCTTTGAATTGCCTTACGCAAAGACAGCTGATCGCCTACATGGAAGATCGTTTATCACCAGTGAACAAACGAAATGTCGAAAGTCATCTCGATCATTGCACACACTGCCAGCACCAGCTAGAGCAATGGATCGATGAGCTGCACCAAACAGAAGAAACGATGTGGGAAGATTCCCTCTCAGCAAATATGGATCAAAAGATTATTCAGATGCTCTCCCCTCATCCTGTGAGAGTATTGAACCCTGTAACCCCTTCACATCAACCACCTGCGTGGAAACAAAGGAGTATCACGATCATGAAAAGAATGACGCTTGCCGCCGCTGCATTCACCATCGTCGTATCGGGAGGTATGCTCGTCTCCCCGACCTTTGCTAGTTATGTCCAGGCTGCTTTTATGAACAGCCCGATTGGTAAGGCTGATCCTGTAGCACCTGTGAGCAATAGTATTCTTCAAAAGTCCGGGGACCCTGGTATTGAGCAAGCAGCCAAAAAAGGTTTCGCTCAAACCGTGAATGTAAGTGCGACCGACCAAGGTATCACTTTTGAGGTGAAGGAAGTAATGGCTGATCCTCTGCGCATTAGCATAGCTGCTATTGTAAAAGACAAGAATGGCAAACCGATGGACAGTTTTTTGACCGAAATGATCAGAAGAGATAACAAGGAGCAAGTCATTACAATCAAAGACAAACAAGGGAACGTACTGAAACCCGTTGAATCGTCTGCAAATGAAGACACTCGCAAACCAAATGAAGATTGGCACAATGTTATGAATGTAGATACTGGTTACATGTCCTTGGATCGTGATCTGCGCGGCTACTTTGATGATATCAGTGAAATTCCGGACGAGCTGATTGTAGAGTTCAACCTTAAACAATTGGACGACATCAAAGGTAACTGGAAGTTGTCCGTACCTGTTGACATGAAAAAGGCAAAGGCCGCGACGAAGACACATGAAATCAACAAAACATACACGACTCCGCAAGGACTCAAGCTGGACGTAAAACAGATGACGTTTGCACCGAGTGGGGTGGAAATGGTCATAGATCGCTCGACTACGGATAACCAGCGAAAAGAATACAGCTACGTGTTAGTCAATGAAAAGGGCACAGTCGTCGCCGCTTGGGATTCCAAGGCTGTCATCCGTGAAGCCAACAAACAAAACAATGTCATCCCGTATTTGAAATGGGATCACAGCCGCTCTACTGAAAATGGAACAAGAGACTTCCACTACTTCCAACCAATCGACGCAAGCCAAAGCCTTACCTTCAAGCTGGGGTCTGTCTATACAGAGGAAACCGCTAAGTTGAACGCGAAGTTGGACGTCAATCGCCTCGAAAAGAAAGAAGTTATCACAGCGGATGACCAGGGAGATCAGTTTACTTTCAAAAAATATCAAAAGGATCCAAACGCAGTCGTTGATTTTGAAGGCTATGACGGCCATCACCGCGTGAACGACGATGGGACTACCACGAAATTGGAAGGCTACGACCTGACATTCGAGGCAACTCTCTCTCCAGATACTGCCGCTATGGGTCCCTATCAATACTGGACCATTACAGACGAGACCGGGAAAAAATACGAAGACCCCGACTACTTAATCGATAAGACTGAGTATGAAAATGGCCGGGCGATTTTTGGAGGTACGATCTTCTTAGAAAACCTCACAACCCTGCCTAAGCAACTGATTATTACTTCCGAGAAACGAATGGTTGAACACAAAAATGTAGAGTGGGAAGTACCGATTTACGCCGAAAAATAAGAGACTCACTCATACGCAAAAGGCTGATGGTACCCTTCGTACCGCCAGCCTTTCTTTTTATGAGATATATTCCTGCTGCAAAATCCCCATGTGCACGAGATCATGCCATTTTCCCTCTCGAAACAAAAACTGCCGCGAGATCCCCTCTTGCTTGAATCCGAGCCTTTCATACAGCTTTATGGCCTTTTCGTTAAAGGAAAAGACGCGCAGCGATACCCGATGCAGATTCATTTCCAAAAAAGCATAATCCAGCAGCAGCTTCAGCGCTTCTCCTCCATACCCTTTTCCCCAGTATTCCTTCTCTCCAATATCAATGATGCATTCCGCATGGCGGTTTTTCAGGTCGATTTGAATGAGCGAAGTAATCCCGATCGGTCGATTGGTTTGGCTGTCTACGATCATGTAGCTCTTCGAGGAGCTTGCATGCAGGATGACCTGATTCACAAACCCGTTCGTATCGTCCCGGGTAAAGACGTCCATAGACGGACTCGTTGTCCACATGACTTCCACGTCATTTCTCCACGTGTGGTAGACGTCCACATCCTCCCCCGTCATTTTTCTCAGATAGATTCTCTCTGATTGAAACAACATTCTTCCCCCCTCCTTATTGAACCGGTCCGAGCATCGCTCTCAATGAAAACAACAGTGCTTCCATCTGCGCGGGCACCTTCGTTTTCTCTGCGCCCAAATGCGCGGTATCCAGCATCAGTCCATCGATAACCGAGATGAGATAGCGAGCAATCGCCTCAGGTGGTAGTTGTGGCTTGAACTCACCTGTCGCCGTCCCATGCGCGAAGAAAGCTATCAACACATCGACCATTTTTTCATAGCGAGTCGTGATGTATGGATAGCTCTGTTGCTTTTGCTGGTCTTTCAGTGACAGGAAAAACTCTGAGTTGGCTTGGGACAGTGTTTGTTCGATGTTCTCGATCTCAACCTGCTGTTTGTAGACCCATTTGGTGATTTGATTCCAGGACGTTTCGCCAGCAATTGGTGTGAAAAACTGTACATCCTGTTGATCCTCGAATTGCAGCAGCTCCAAATATAAGTGCTCCAGGTTGTCGAAGTAAGCGTACAAGGCTCCCCGCGATACACCAGCCTCGTCCATGACGTCTTGCATGGTAGCCCGTGTATAGCCTTTTGTGATGAACACACGTTTCGCCGCTTGCAGCAATTCGGTTTTCTTTTTGGTTTTGTATTCGTCGCTTACTTTTGGGGCCATCGGGTTTGGGTTAACCTCCTTTGTACAAAATATACATAGATGTCGTTTTTGTTGGTGAGACCATTATAAACGACACTGATGTCGTTTTTCAACTCCTCATGATTTCTTTCAACGGGAATAGCCGCATGTCCAATCATTGGAAAAATCATGGCATATCCTGTGTTAGATTGTCATGAAAGGATGGGGCCTTCTTGAAAAGAAAAAAATCGAAGGGGTTCAGGAAAGTCAACGGACGCTTCGTACACTATGGCACTTATCAGGATTATCGCAGAGACCTAGCCAATCGTCTTCGAGAAGAATGTGAGCGGCTGAATCCAAATGATCCGAGTGGAGCTAATTGTTGTTACCTTTGTGCTAGATGTGCCATCTATGGTAATCGCTATGGTGACTATGACTGTAACGCCTGTAATTCTTATGAATGTAGAGGCGGGTAAACGGCGTTCCGAGGTATAGGAAACGCGAGAAAGCACCCTGCTTCACCAGTAACAGTGATCCAGGGTGCTAAAATAACAAGCCTGTTCTATTGCGTCCGATCCGGTATAACAAACGACACCGTCGTTCCTTCACCCAGCTTACTCGTGATGCGCAAGCCCTTCCCGTACATTTGCGTCAGTCTCCGATTCGTGTTGGACACTCCGATTCCGCCTCTCTCCTGCTTTGATAAATCGAGAATTTGTCGCACAGTCGCTTCCTCCATCCCGATACCGTCATCCTTCACCTCAAAAAGAGTGGCGTTCTTTTGCCGGACGATGCGGATATGGAGAGTTCCTCCCTCTATTCGGGTAAAAAGACCATGGTTGATTGCATTCTCAACCAGCGGCTGAATGGTTAGTGGCGGGATGAGAAGATCGATATCAGGCTCGACCTCCCACACGATCTGTATCCGCTCGCCAAATCGTTCCTTTTCAATGTAAAGATAGGCTTGGACGAGCTCCAGCTCATGGGAGAGTGCAACTTGTTTTCCTGTATTCAAAAAGTCAAAGCTGATATGCAAGAAGGCGGTAAACGCATCCCCGAGTTTACGCATCTTCTCCGTATCAATATCGCTCAATGCCATAATCGAGCTAAGTGTGTTGAACAAGAAGTGCGGGTGAATCTGCGCCTGCAAATAGGCAGCCTCCATGCGAAGTCGTTCATCGACTGTTTGCTTGAGCGTCGTCAACGACCAAACGCGATATTTCAGCTCCATGCCATCGACTGGTTTGCAGACATAGTCATTCGCACCAGACAAATATCCGGTGTATACATCCTCAGACTGGCTGCGCGCCGTTAAGAGCAAGATCGGAAGCTCGGAAACAGAGAAATGCTCCCTGACCTTTTGCGTCAACTCGTAGCCCGACATATGCGGCATCATGACATCGATGATAAGCAAATCCCACTGCTCTGTAAAAAGCAGATCGAGTGCGTCTCTTGGCGATGTACACGTGGTGATTTGGTAATGCGAGGATGAGAGCATTCGATCCAGCACCCTTAGGTTAACCGGGTCGTCATCGATCGCTAATATGTTCGCCTTTCTGTCAACAGTTGCATGCGCAGCCGTTTGCTGGAAAGCCAATATATCTGGAGCTTCACTTTGCCCTATCTGATTGGTAGCCATCACTTGATTGTTCTTATCTATCTGCTCCACATATTGGCTCTCGGCTGCTTTCATCTCATCTGTACTAACCACGGGCAGCCAGAAGCTAAATACCGAGCCTTTGCCCGGTTCAGAGTCGACTCTCAGCTCGCTATCATGCAGCTCTACCAACTGTGTACAAATAGCAAGACCGAGGCCGATTCCTCCTCCATCGTTCGTTGCTTGTGCTCCCTGTTCATACGGCAAAAATATACGTGCCTTGGTATGCTCATCCATCCCGATCCCTGTATCGGATACATAGATCGCCACCTGTCCTTCCACGATCTCAGCAGAAACGATGACCGATCCTTCTTCCGTGAATTTCAGTGCATTGTGAACAAGATTGAACAGAATCTGGACTAGCCGCTTCTCATCTGCCAAGATTGGCGGGATGGATTCCGGTATGTCCATTTTCAGTTGAACAGGCTTGCCCTCTACCATATAGGTGAGCATGCTGATGATGCCGGAAACTACCGATTGAATATGCAACGGCTTCTTCTGCAACACGATATGCTTGTCCTGCAATCGCACGACATCTAGCAAATCGTCCAGTAAATGCGCCATTCTGCGACTGATCGTAATTAAGAGCTCCATATCCTGTGTGCTGCGACCACCCATGGCATGCTTTTCATTGTTGACGACAGTCTGGGCGATATTCATGATGCCGTGCAATGGCGTCCTCAGTTCATGCGAGGTATGGGCGAGAAACTGGTCTTTGAGCTTGTCCGCTTCTTTTAATTGCTCCGTTAGCTTTGCCTTTTCCTCTGCATTGCGAAAGAATCGCTTGAACCAATAGGCAGAGAAGCTGACAAGAGCAGCAATCAGGTCGAGCGGATAAAACACGTACTTGATATCGATGATTTGATATTCCATGATTGCGGACCATATGACATTGGAAAAAATACTCGTTGCAGCAATGAGCCAGAATACAGCATCATGCTTGTTTTGGATGAGCATGCGGCTGATTCTGAAAATAAACAATAGCAACGGGCCGAAATAAATAATGACTAAAAATGGCGTTCCAGCTAATATATACACCCATTGTGCCGTTCCCAGCACGATGACTGCCGAATAAAGACTGAGCACGGAAAAATACGCCCTAAACGGCCTAGAGTTTTCTTTCTCCCCCTGATCAGATAGACTTCTCACCAATAAAATCATCAGCAAAGGCTGCCATATGTAGGCGAGCACTTCTACCTTGATCGACCATGTATAATCGATCGGGATCCAAAGTAACAGTAGATTGTCATAATCCGACACAACTTTTATCCCCACGCAGGAAAGCAACAGCAAAAACACGAGAAACTCTTTGTAGCGGGCATTCAACACATACAGGATGCCGGCATACAAGCCATGAAGCAACAAGATGAGGAAGGTTGCCATCTGGAAGCCGATAGAATACCAACGTTCGGTGTCAATAGCTGCCTGCGACCCGAAGTAAATCGATCTGATGATGCCCCCTTCGATTGGATTATGGTAGTTGGCCGTTCGGACAAGCACTTCAATGACCTTTGCATCACCTGCATTGTATGTAACCGTGAAGGATGCCTTCTGCGGCGTGTACGCTTCCGCTGTTGTCGCAGGCACTCCAACTCTGGCTAAGATCTCTCCGTTAACCTCTACAGTAGAAGATGCCTCCACTTGCGGAACCCATAAGGTGTATGGCTGATTTAGTGGTTGATCGACCAAGATCCGTAAACGGTATGTTCCATAGCCATACGGTGACGGAGAGTCCCTGGAAAAAGCGCTGCTCCAATCGCCAGGCACTTGAACGTATTGCCGCTCGTCATTGGATGATTGTTTGAATTCTTCATGCGTGACGAACGAATTAGGCAAAAACTCCCATTCCCCATCCAGTGAAATGGACGGGGAATTTTCGAAGTCCCACCCGCGCATATCAAGAACCCCTTGAACTACAGGCGGACGCTCTGGAAACGTATGAAACGAAAACCAGAACATCCGAAGACCTAGGAGAAATGCTAAAAACAAGAGAAGAATCAAAAGATACTTACTTATGAGTGCTTTTGAATGACTCCGATTATGGTTGCTTCGCTTTGTCATAGTATGCATCTTTCGACACACTTCGGATTATCCCTTGTCAAATTGCAGTTCCACAGTCCTATTTTTCTCACACAAACTGCCTACTATCGTTATTCCGCCCAAACCGATAGATGGCGATCAAGGCAAAAACCGTTGCGAATGCGAGCAAAATGGCCATGTTCAAATACAAGCTCCCCAGACTGTATCCTTGTTGAAGCTTATTCACCGTATCGAGCAACCAATGCTGGGGCAAGAATGTTGAAATTTTGCGCACGGTGTCCGGCATGATTTCCATTGGAAAAAAGCAGCCAGCCAGGAGGCATGACGGTACAATGATCAGGTTGGAAATCGCTCCTGCACCTGCTCTGCTCTTCGCAAAGGCAACAGTCATCAGAGAAAGTGCGATTGCCCCCAGCGCGAACACGAACAACGGCAGCATCATTTGACCATATGAGACGCCTGCATCTATGGCGAAGACGTTTTTCATGACGAGTAAGGTTACGATGATTTGCAGCAGCAAAATAAACATGCTGACGAGAATATTCGAGAATACATACGATCTAGCCGACATCGGCGAAGAAAGGAGTCGCAAAAAGGTGCGATTCTCTTTTTCTTTTAAAATGATCTCGGACATGTTCACCGCTGAAAACATCATGAACATAATGAGGAAACCTATCGATTGATTCGTCATACGCGTCACGTTCGAGGTGTCTTGCAGCGTTACCGTATGGAGCTTGTAGCTTTGCTCGTGGTATGCCGTATACAGCTTCGTGAACTTCGCCTCATCCGTTTGTGTCGCTTTTCCAATCGCGGCAAGATTGCCGATGTAACTGTACAGCATGGCCTTCATGTAGGCTGTAACCTGTTCACCTTTTACTGATACAATATTCAAGTGTGCTGGCGCCCCTTTTCGAACACTAGCAGCATACCCTGACTCGAAAACAATTCCGCTATCCAGCTCACCAGAAACGATTTGTTCACGCATCATTTGTTCGTCGATGACTGTGACCTTGATATGATTCAATCTCTCGAGAAACCGGATTGTGTCCTGCGTGATCACCTGGTCCCCATCTTGATTGATGATTCCGACATGGATCGTGCCGCTGCCTGCATTGCTGTAAAGGGTGAGAGACAGCAGAACACCTAGGATCGGCAATCCCAAGTACGTGAACCAGCTTTTTTTGCTGCGAAACGTCTCCATCAGCGTTTTCCGAATGAGCCATAGCATTTCATTCATACAAAAGCCCCCTCCCGTCTGCGCATCGTGATAACAGAAATGATGATGAACGCCGTGGCAATGCTCACATTCATCGCAATCGCAAACCATGCGCCTCTCGGATTGTCTGTGTAGATGATTTGCATCAGACCTGTATTCGCCCAGTGAAGGGGAGAGAATTTGGCCAAAAGGCTGAAGAAACCGGTTGATTGATCAACGGGAAAATAGGCACCACCTACAAAGGAGGCGACTTGCGTAAAAATATTGTTGATAGCCCTTATCCCTTCACCTTTGAAAAGAAAGCTAATCCCCAGACCCAGGCTTACCGCAAGTAACACCTCTGTCAAAAGCACGAGGATAACCATTCCGTAGTGGTTGCCCCAATCTGCTTGGAACACGAATTTGCTGATTAAGAACACGACGAGTACGAAAAATAGATTGACGAACGTACTGCCGATCATTTTTCCGGTAAAAACGGCACCTTTGCTGACAGGTGCTGCCATTAATCGTGTGGACGTTTTGTTCGTTCGCTCCTTGGTGAACAAATAACTCGCAGAATACATCGAGTAGAGTGCAATCATGGTCGTCATCGCAATCGCGTAATAGTCGATTGCCCCCGGTTTTTTATTTGGATTCAAGGCCGTTTCCCGAATAAAATCATCACGCTGTCCGGTACCCTTGACTATTGCCGAAGCAGATTCGGGATCTATCTGATAAGCTGCGGATGCGAGCGAGTACCGATCTGCAAAAACGGTTAGCATCCCCGCAAGGATATTACTTCCTATCGCATTCTTGCTACTTCCATAAAACTCAATCCCCGCATCACTGACGACTGCGTACCCCGTATAGCGATCCGCGCGAACTTCCTCCTGCCCATCCATGCCTGAACTTGATTGAGCGACCTCCACTCCTTTATCACCCAATGCTTTGATAAACGAGTTCCACGCCGTAGACATTTGCTCATTCGTCCCGTTGCTTTTATACAGCAAGCGCATGTCTCCTACGGTCCTCGTATCGTCGAATGCATTGGAAAGGGCGGAACCTAATATCAGCATCAGGATGATGGGAAGTGCTAGCATAAACATGAACGTTCTCTTTTCGCGAAGGCTGGACTTGATTTCTTTTACAGCGATATTCCATATATTCATGGCAAAGCCCCTCCTCTAGTCTCGCAAGTTTCGACCGGTTAAGGTCAAGAACACAGTCTCCAGATTCGGCGCTTGCTCTTCAACGGAGCGGATTTCTACCTGATCCTTGATGAATTGTTGAATGATCCGGTTCAGGTTGTTGATCTCCGTTTTCGATACGATTTTGATCGTATTCTCCTCTTGAAGCACCGCATTCACACCGGGAATCGCCTTAATACCTTCGAGGTTTAACGGTTCATCTGCCCTGACGCCAATCCAGATTTCCTTCGCGTCGGTAATAATCGCTTTTAGCTCCTCCTTCGATCCTTCCGCAATGACTTTTCCATGATCAACGATGGCAATACGGGTGCAGATTTCTTCGACTTCCTCCATGTAATGGCTCGTATAAATGATCGTGCAGCCCATGTCGTTGAGCTTGCGTACCGAATTCAGGATATAATTTCGAGAATGAGGGTCAATCCCGACAGTAGGTTCGTCCATGATGATCAGCTTTGGTCGATGGGCAATGGCGCAAGCGATGTTTAACCGACGCTTCATTCCGCCAGAGAAGTTTTTGGGAAAGCTAGTCGCTTTGTCACCGAGACCTACGAATTCAAGCGCCTCTTCCGTCCGTTCGCGCAGCAGTGATCCACGCAGTCCATACAAGCCAGCAAAAAACCTCACGTTTTCATAGGCAGTCATATCCTCGTAGATGGCGATATCTTGCGGTACGATACCGATGTTCATTTTGGCAAATTTGCTGTGTTTCTCAATGTTTTTTCCCAGCAGGGTAATCTCACCCTTTGTTACGCGCAACAGGGAGGCAATCATGTTGATGGTCGTGCTCTTTCCCGCTCCGTTGGCTCCCAGGAAACCAAAGATTTCTCCTTCACGCACGTTCAGAGACATATTGTCGACGGCGACGAAATCACCGAATTTTTTCGTTAACTGACGAATTTCCAATACATGACTCACGTAACTCACTCCCTTCGTGGTTATGTCTGCATTGTAATAAAAAAGGATGCCCCTATGTCAGTGCATAAGTTCATCCCTTGGCATATGAGAATTCTCATGTTGTTTCTCATGATCTTTTTCATTCGTTGCGATAAGGCAGCAGTGTGGTCACGCTAAAGCCTCGCGTACCGTCTACAATCACCGTTCCACCAGCGGAAGCGGCTCTCTCCTCCATTCCGAGAATGCCAAGCCCTTTTACAACCTTTTCTGCACCAGCCCCATTGTCTGTAACCACTGCTTTAATGAATGTATTCAGTACCCGTACCTCTAGGGAAATCACTGTCGCCTTCGCATATTTCAGTGCATTCGTGACCGCTTCCGTCGCATTTTGCTGGATGATTTTCCACTGAATCGGTGTAATGACGTCAATGTCCCCGTCAAAAGTAAGCGTGGCTGTCACTGTCTCTCTCGCAGACAGCTCATCGACAAATAACCGAAGTCGATTGATTCCCAGCTCCTCCGGCCGTGGCTTCACATCCTTGAGTGTCACTCTGATTCGCTCGAGCCCTTCCTTTGATATTGCAATTGCATTGCGGAGCAGCTCGGATGCCTTGTCCTGATCAGTTGCCATCAGCAGTCGCGACGCTTCCATTTGTATCAGCGCACCTGCAACCGCATGCCCAACATCGTCGTGAATTTGTTGGGAGAGGCGATTGCGCTCCTCTAGTTGAATGGTATAGGCCGACTGTCGGAAATACTCATGATTTTCGTTTAAGGTACGAGTCAATCTGTATAAATCCTCTTTCTGCTTCTCCCGTTCATCCTCCAGCCTGCCGAGCTTATCTGTCAACATACTGCCGCATCTATACAGAAAAAAGCTAAGCAAAGCCGTAAATAGAAACAAGGGCACCCATTCAGGTGGCACGATGAAAAATGGCAACAGCATACATATAAATACGACCACCGGCTGCTTACCAGCTAGGAATGCTAGCTCCAAAATATTGATTGGCAAGAGAAGTACAAACAACGGGTCAAGTACGAGACCACTCGCTGTCACGAACAGGATAGATAGCCCAACAAACCATTGCTGATGATTCCTCTTTTTCAAGATGAGAATAGTGAGATTAATTGCCAAATACAACAAGTACACAAGGATTTGCCACGGGTCAACTTCAGAAGTGGGATGAGCAAGAAAAGAAGTCACGATGATAAACCCAAGCACCACTGCCTTATTAGCCATTGTCCATAACTCCATCGGTCGTGCCCTCCTTTCAATCAGACATGTTCGTTTCGCCCGTCAAATAATAGATCGCGATCTGGGTACGGTGTTCAAGCGCTGTTTTATTCAAGATAGAAGTAATGTAATTCGCAACTGTTCCCTCGGAAATAAACAGCTTCTTGGCGATTTCCTTGTTCGATAGCCCTTTGGCGATCTGCTTCATGACATCGAGCTCTCGTTCCGTAAATAAGCTTTGGTCGATTTTGCTTTCGGTAGGGATGGCTGCTGTCACTTTGGGAGGAGCGGTAGTGGACACGGTATCCGCGTTCTTCCCTGTATTCAGGTTCATTTTGATCTTATCCAGGACGACATCCTGCAACACATGATGGTTGTTATAGACACTCTTGATGGCATCTCGAATGCGATTGGGATCATTGTTTTTCAATAAATAGCCGCGTGCCCCCGCTTGAATGGCCTCGAGGACAAATTCGTCATCGTCGAATGTGGTCAAAATGAGCGGTTTGACCGTAGTCTCCGCAGTCAGCACACGAGTCGCTTCCACTCCATTCATGTTCGGCATCCGAACGTCCAAAAGCGCGACGTCTACCTCGTTCTGTTTACAAAATGTCACCGCCTCGACCCCATCCTCCACACTCCCCACCACTTCAAACTCCTCGAAGCTCGTCAGGATGATTTTCATGCCTTCCCGTATAAACGAATTGTCGTCTGCGATCAACACTTTGATTTTCAAAGCAGCTTGCCTCCTGTCGAACACACCCTCGACCGCATAAAGCGCGGACGTATATATTTTTCCCAATATTACCACTGTCCCGCTTTGCTTCACAATTGTAGAATCTCACCCCCAATTGTTCTTACTTTCAGGTCACACATGGAAAAATTAACACTTCGAAAATATATAGACACGATTGCGCTACGTCAGTATGATAAATTACCTAAGCTCTCGTAACCAACATACCGGGGCCAATTTTTTGAATGGAATACTCATGGAGGGGAATTTGTGGAAACAGCACAACTAAATAAAACGGCTTGGAACAGTGGGGCTTATCAAGCGTGGCTAAAACGCTTTGGAACACCTGCTGAGGCAGCGGCCAAAATTAAAGAAGACCCCCAAAAGCGAATCGGTAAAGTTTATGAGCACATGGGGGATATTCGCGGCAAAAAGATAATCAATTTACTCGGTTCAAATGGAAACAAAGCCGTTGCGCTCGCCTTGCTAGGTGCCGACGTGACCATCGCCGATTTCTCTTATGAGAATGAGCAGTACGCCAAAGAATTGGCCGCTGCTGCCGACGTTGACCTGACTTACATCGTATCGGATGTATTGCAGCTACCTACAGATGTATTGTCTGGTGAGTATGATCTCGTTTTTATGGAATTCGGTATTCTTCATTACTTTTTGGACTTAACCGAATTATTCAAGGTGGTCAACTCGCTCCTGAGAAAAGGCGGCGTGCTCGTCCTCCAAGATTTCCATCCGGTATCCACAAAACTCATCTCCTCACGCGGAACGACTGCTACTATCCGCAAACATAAAGTAACAGGCGATTATTTCGACACCTCGCTTGAGGAAAAGGACATTGCTTTCTCCAAATTCCTTTCGAACGGCACAAATGTCGCTGAATCCAAAGTAATGTTACGCCATTGGACATTAGGGGAAATCGTTACGGCCATTGCAAACAAAGGGCTGTTCCTAAAAATGCTGGAAGAGCTCCCGAATCTCTCCTCAGAGGTTTTTGACAAAGGAATCCCGAAAACCTTTACGATTATCGCCGAGAAATTATAACGAATGTTTGCCATCATCTTACTAAATTCCTACTACCGAACAGAGGAGATTTCTCTCCTCTTTTTCTTTTACTCACTTATAGACTGACGGTCAGTCATATGGTAATCTGTATCCAACCACTTACTGACAATCGAAGGAGGCGCCGATGAAACGAATCGTGAAAGATCCTACAACACGGCGAGCAGAAATATTGGAAGCCGCCGGGGAGCTATTTCGAAATCAGGGTTATGTCCATACAACCGTGGATGCGATCATTCAAAAGGTGGGCGTAGCGAAAGGAACCTTTTATTACTACTTCAAATCGAAGGAAGAGATCCTCGAAGCATTTGTCCAGTCCATGGTCGATACGCTTTGCGAAGAGTATAAAAAAATCGCAGATGACTCTACCTTAGGTGTCATGGAGAAGGTTCGCCAGATGCTGCGCAGCCAAAGCCACCCCATCGACAAGCAAGCCGAATGGATGGAAAGCTTGCATCGCCCTGAAAACAGAGAGCTTCACGAGCGTCTGAATATCGCCATTATCTTAAAAATTGCCCCTGTCCTTGCGCAAGTCATTGAACAGGGAAATAAAGAAGCTGTCTTTCATGTCGAGAATGCCTTGGAGACCGTTCAGTTTATCCTCGCTGGCTCACAATTTTTGTTGGAATCAGGCATTTTTCATTGGGAGCAAGCGGAACAGACGAAACGATTACAAGCCATGCAGGTGATTATTGAAAGATCACTGGGAGCTGCGCCGGGGTCCTTCTCGTTTCTGTAATGGATGATAAGGAGGAAAGACAATGAACGCTCATGATAAAGCCTTTCGCAGATTCCTGATCATTTGGTCGGGGCAGATGTTTTCAGCCATTGGAAGTGGACTTACTGCTTTTGCCCTGGGTGTCTTTGTTTTTCAACAGACCCAATCTACCATGAGCTATTCGTTCATCATTCTCTTTTCTTTTCTCCCCTCCTTCCTTTTACTTCCCTTTAGCGGGGTGCTGGCAGACAGATTTGACCGCAAGAAAATGATGATCATTGGCGATCTCGGTTCTATAGCTGGTATCTTGTTCATCTTGCTTGTCATGCTGTCCGGGCGTATAGAATTATGGCACATCTATTTGGGGGTCGGCATCAGCTCGATCTCTGCCGCTATTCTCAACCCAGCCTTTAAAGCAGCCGTCTCCGATCTTGTTTCGGAAGAGCTGTACTCACAGGCAAGCGGGCTCATCCAACTGGCAAGCTCAGCTCCATATCTTATTTCTCCACTGGTTGCAGGTTTTCTTCTCAGTGCTTTTGATATCCAGCTCGTCTTACTCATCGATATACTGACCTTCCTTCTAGCTGTCGGCGCCGTGCTGATGATTATAAAACACGATACCACTCCCCAGAAACAGGAAAGACAAAGCTTTTTTCGCGAAATGTCTGAAGCCTTCCGCTATCTCCTTTCAAAGAAAGGGGTTTTCTCATTAGTTCTGTTAATGTCTGTCGTGTGCTTTTACATCGGGCTGCTGCAATCGCTTTTTGGGCCAATGATGCTGACGTTAACTGATTCCAAGACACTCGGTATTGCCCTCTCTGTATCTGCATCAGGCATGCTCGTCAGCAGCCTTTTGATCGGACTTTTCGGTATGGGAAAGAGCAAGGTGTTCATGCTCTCCTCCTCTCTCGTACTTGCTGGCTTGTTTTATGGCCTGATGGGTGCGTTTACTTCCGTTTGGCTGATTACGGTTTTTGGCTTCCTCTTTTTCACCACACTTCCCTTTGTGAACACGAGCCTCGAGGTTCTCATTCGAACAAACGTCGAGAATGAACGGCAAGGCAGAGTATGGTCGATGATCACGGCTATTTCGCAAATCGGGTTCGTACTGGCATTTGGGTCGGCAGGATTTTTGGCGGATCATGTATTGAACCCGCTTTTTTATCCAGATCAATTGCTAGGTCAAACGGTCGGGCAGATCATCGGAACGGGGACGGGCAGAGGAACTGGCTTTCTGTTTGTTCTTTCTGGCGTACTTGTGGCGCTACTGGGAATCGTAATCGGACGTGCAAGGAAGATACGGGATTTGGAAGGAATGACAGTGAAAGGTATCCATTCGTACAAATAAAAATATTTTCTCAAAACCTATGCAACATATTCATATTTTCCTCCGTCTGGAATGTCGAGTTCATGAGACTTACACCTAGAAGGAGGAAGATTCAAATGAAAAAAGCTATATCTACTTCGTTGGTTGCTATTCTACTCGCAACAAGTGTACCTGCTGCTCTGGCGGCTGACCTGGAGAGCAAAGGAAATGGAAATGGGAAAGGCAAGCCCGAAGTAAAGGCAGAAGCAAAAGATAAATCGAAAGAAACTTCTGTCAAAGAATCTGATACCGATAGCGACGATGAGAACTCAACCGAAGCTAGCACAGAAACCAACATCAAAGACGTAAAATTGAAAAAACAGCTAATCGAGCTTCGCCAAGAGCTCAAGCATACGGCTGAAATCACGGAAGATCAAAAAGCGAAATACGAGCAACTGGTAGCTGAACTGGAAAAAACCACTGACAAGCATGGGGCTTTGGAAGTTCAGCTTGAGCTTCTTCAGCGCACGTACCAAAAAGGAGATCACACACCATTCAAAAAGCTTGGAGAACTCCTTGAGGATACAGGCTCGACAGAAGTGAAAGCATTCGTAGATGGAAAACAGGTAAAAGTGGATGTGGCACCGTTTGTACAAGGTGGAAGAGCTTTGGTGCCTGTGCGTGCCATCAGCTCCGCATTGAAAGCGGAAGTGAACTGGAAGCCAGAGACTCGTACCGTAGAAATTACGCGTGGCGAAAAATCTATCACGCTGTACCTCGATAAAAAAGAAGCAACGGTAGACGGGAAAACCATTTCTCTGGACACTGCACCTGTACTGAAAAATGGACGTGTATTCCTGCCTCTGCGCTTCATCAGTGAACAACTGAACGCGGAAGTAAAGTGGCAAGAAGAAGGCAAAATCGTCATCATTGACGACCTTCAAGCCTCTAAAGAATCCGAGCAGAATACAGACTCCAACGATACATCTGCAAAGTAATACAAGCAAAAAGCCCTCACATAGCTGAGGGCTTTTTCCCCCTCAGTTCTGGCTCATTTGGCATAGAAAAAAGATAGTGGTTCTCATTAGCTCCTCTTGGCTATGAGTCCGCTATCTTTTTTTGTTTTTCCCATTACTTTTGCCCATGACTTTGTGGGAGGATAGCGGCATTCGCCTCTTTTATGCGCCTGAAAACAAGCTTTTTCCCCCTATAGTTAGTCCAGTCATGTCCAAGCGGCATTCATAAAATATGGTATGAACACGAAGGAGGTGGATGTATGTCTTGTGGCTGTAAGGATCGAGAAAAAAAACACGAGATTGAAAAAGATTGTGACACAGACATAGAAAAGGATTTCGACAGAGACGTGGACGAAGATTTTGACCGTGGCCATGATCGTTGTCGCTGTGGCCGCCGCCGCTGCCGCCGTCGTCGTCGCTGCCGGTTTTGTTCCTTCTTCCGTCGCCGTCGTCGCCGCTGTCGTTTTTGTTTCTTCCGCTGTCGTCGTCACCGCCGTTGTAAGTAGTGTTCTTCTAATAATAATAAAAAAACGTCCGAATCATTTGACTCGGACGTTTTGCTTTTGCTACGCCCCAAACCTCTGGCGGTACCCGCATCTTCTGCATAATTCCTCGACAGCTTCCCTGCGAGAAAATCCATCTATCAGGTTATTGGCCCGCTCGCCATCCACAATATCAGTGAAAGAGGTCTGATTGATATTCCCTAGATTAATAACCCCTTCCCCATCGAGACAGCACGGCACAACTGTTCCATTTTCGAGAATCGCCGCCTGCGACCGTAGGCCATGGCAAAAGCCTTTTCCATCATCCTCAGGCGCTGTCAGACTCGGCCACTGGAATTCGTAATCTTGGTTCAAATACACGCGGTCATCGATTTTTACCCCGCTGCCCGGCATTACTTTTTCTTCAATTCGATAGTCCAGCCCAAATTCTTTCTCAATCACTTCGAGCGTCTGGCGGTTTCTACTCTTTTGAATGTTCGTGGCGTTATCCTGTGTCAAATTCCACAGACGGAAAGAAAAAATCACTTGATGCTCCTGAGCTTCTCGAACAAATGAAAGAATTTCCCGCAAATAACCTTCGCGGTTGGTTGAGCCGATATGTCCATCAAAGCTGTGAAGCGAGAAGTTCATTTGTCGGAGCGCAGGCTTGCCCAGCAATTTATGCCGATTTTTCGCGATCAGCGTTCCATTTGTGGTGATATTGACCTTGAAGCCTTTCTCATGACTGATATCGAGCAGCTCATCAATTTTGGGATGAAGAAGCGGTTCCCCTTTGACATGCAGGTAAATATAATCCGTGTGTGGCTTGATCTCATCCAGCCTTTTCGCAAAGTCTTCTACTTTAATAAAACTTTTACTGCGCTCTGTTGGCGGACAAAAGGTACAGGCCAGATTGCACACGCTGGTGATTTCTATATAGACTTTCTTAAATGTTTTCAAGATGTTTTCCCCATTCCAGATGCCTATGAATTTGTGGCAGTCGTTTGTTGCTACAAACATAGTAACATAGGAGTGCTCAGATTAGGGCAATATGCGGTTTCTGTCTAATAATCCCTATTCACTAGGCGCTGCGACTCATCCCCTTTCTTTTTCATAGTCCTCTTTTAGCATTCCGTATATCTCTAGATCCACGATTCCTTTTCCCGACCAAAGCGTTGCTTGTCTGAGTGTTCCTTCCTTCATGAAGCCATTCTTCATCAATACTTTCTTGGAGTTCTCATTCGGAGGCATCACTTCCGCCTGTATTCGGTTGACCTTGACATCCATGAACAAAAAGTGGAGCAATATGCTTACCGCTTCCGACGCAATCCCTTTTCCCCAATGCGCTTCGGACAAGAAGTAGCCAATCGTCACCATGTTTACCCTTTGCTGAAAGTCAAAAGCTTCGATAATGCCAAGCAAATGATCCGGGGTATCTTTGGCGAATATCCCCCATTTGATCCTGGATTTTTTCAGATAGTCTCTCTCAAAATGCCCGATCATGCTTTTCACTGTCGCTTTATTATGCTTGGGGATAATGCCGCAGTATGCAAATACATGTTCATTGCTGTAGATTTCAAATACTTCGTCCACATGCTGCTCTTCGATTTTCTTCAAGGTGAAACGATCTGATTGTAAAATGGGAAACTGGTTAAAAAGTACGTCAACGTTCATGATTTCAGCTCCATCTTTTGAGATTACCTAACTTCTTATTTTTTCCAACACAGCTCTTTTTCCTCCTTATCCACGATCATCATTCATTTCAAGAATAGTAGATAGACAGCCATAATCCCTGAATCTGCAAGAATATGACTAACAATCGAACCCATCAGTGATGTGCTCTTGTTTCGCATATATCCCCAAATTATTCCCGCCAAAAATACTGGCAAAATCATCGCGATATTATACGGCCAGCTAAACAAAGGAATGATGGAGAGGAAATGGTACAGGCTGTAAAACAATGACGTCAGCAAAATCATGGTTCGCTTTGTCTGTTTTCCTTCCAGCTTTTTAAATAAATATCCTCTCCAGTAGATTTCCTCAAGAAACGGGTTGATCACCAGCAAAACAAGGATAAGCCAAACGACAAGATTGCCTGAGAAATCCCATTGTACCAATAAATTTTGCAGATCCTCCTTATCAAACAAAAAGCTGTGAAAGAAATATCCCGCAAGAATCATGGTGAGAAAGAAAAGAAATCCGGTCAAAATGCCGTGATACATATTGGGGCGGTTAATTACCAATCCCATTTGCCTGAATGTATCCCGCCATGTATTTCTTTTCAAAACGATCATGTCCACAAACGGAACCGCAAACAGCCACCCGTAAAAAAGCAAAAACGTTATTGGCACGCTACTCATGACTTGTAAACCCAAAAAGATCATAATTGTTGGCCCTAGAAATAACAGAACATGCTTCATCATATCCCCACCAAATCATGGCATGTTTTTACTAACAAGATTGTAGCGGGGAACACAAAAAGCGAGTAGTACCAACTTCGCGTAGTACCAAAAAAACGAGGGCATGGATCACTCCAGCCCTCGTACTTATTTCTATCCAATCATCTAAATGAGCATCCCCGCAATCGTTGCGCTCAACAGATTCGCCAAGGTTGCTGCAACTACTGCACGCAAGCCCATCTCCGCAAGGTCTGATCTTCTTGACGGAGCAAAGCCGCCCAAGCCGCCAATGACCATAGCCAGCGCAGCCAGATTGGCAAAGCCGCAAAGGGCGAAGCTGATGATCACAACGCTTTTTTGCGACAAATTCGCAATCTCAGGAGCAAAAGCCGTGTACGCGACAAATTCGTTGAGGACAATCTTTTGCCCGATGAAAGAACCGGCTTTTAGCGCTTCCTCCCATGGAACCCCGATCATAAAGGCAATCGGCGCGAACAAGTAGCCTAAAATGTGCTCAAGCGTCAACGCTTCTATTCCCACTAACCCGCCAAGCCAGCCAATAATCGAGTTCAGCAAGAAAATCAACGAAATAAACGCGAGCAACAGTGCACCGACACCAGCAGCTACTTTTAGCCCGTCTGAAGCTCCGCGGGCAGCCGCGTCAATGACGTTTCTGGACTCTGTATCTTTCATGACTTCCACATGTTTCACTCTGTGTGTCTGTTCTGTTTCGGGCATTATGATTTTCGCAAGCAACAAACCACCCGGCGCTCCCATGAATGCGGCGGCCAGCAAATACTCAATCGGAACCCCGAGCATCGCATACCCACCGATCACCGAACCCGAAACGCACGCCAGTCCACCTGTCATTACAGCAAACAGCTCGGACTTGGTCATTTTCTCAATATAAGGCTTTACGACAAGTGGGGCTTCAATCGGACCCAAGAAAATATTTGCAGAGGCCGACATGGATTCAGTTTCACTCGTTTTGAGCACCCGAGACAAAAATCCACCGATAATTTTCGTCGCCCACTGCATGATTCCGAGATAATACAGGACCGAAATCAAGGATGAGAAGAAGATAATGATCGGCAATACTTGCAGGGCAAACGTAAAGCCTGCATTCTGTGCACCGAGTATCCCGCCAAACAAGAACTGGATTCCGGCATTCGTCGAATCAATGATGCTTTGTACGATCGACGCCAAGTACTCCAAAAACTTTTTCCCAAAATCCCATTTCAGTACGACCAAAGCAAAAATAAACTGAATCGCAAACGCACCAATGACCGTTCTCGGATGAATTGCTCTCCGATTTTTCGAAAACGCAATGGCTATTAAAAAAATGCCCAGGATGCCGAGAACTCCCCAAATGTATTGCATGAACGTATCCTTTCTGTATCGCCAGCTGTGTCGATATCTAAGATGACTTGCTTTGTTCTAGATCGCTTTTTTCGCTAATTCTGTCATGTAATCAAAGAATGCATCACGATCTACGTCATAAACCACATGTACAGGGCGTCCGTCAGCCGTTTCAACGGTTCGGCCTTGGCTTGCCCCTTCTGTAATCACGATGCTGTTAACCGTTTGCACCTTTACAAGATCACTATTGCCAACAAATGCTGTGGTTAATACATCCCACAGGTAGTAAGTCGAGTTGGTCGAGAAGTGTACGAGCGGCGGCACCATTGCGTAGCATTGACCCAAGAAGTCCACACCGATATGCTTGCGCTCTTTTGCCCAGCGCTCACGAACATCCAGTGTCAGTGGGACCTGATTCGTGCTCTCCAGTGCGACCAAATCAATCTTCATTCCGCTTTCCCATACGCGAGCAGCCGCTTCCGGGTCCCAGAATACGTTCCACTCTGCGGTTCCATCGTGCTCAGGCTCATGCACGTTTCCTTCTTCACGGAATGTTCCGCCCATCCACACCAGGCGCTCTACTTTTTCTTCGATAGTTGGATCGATATCCAATGCACGCGCAAGGTCAGTCAAAGGACCAGTAAACAGTAAGGTCGTTTTCCCTTCCGTTGCACGCAGCGTTTCAATAATGTGAAGATGCGCAGGCTTGTCTGCTACTGGCGTAATCACTTCTCCTGATTCATTGAGCAAGGGCAGTGCGTCTACATAAAATGCATGCATGCGCCAGTCCTTTGGAAAGGGATTTTTCCCGCGGGAATTGGACTCTGCTACATCCAAACCGCCTTTCCCAAAACGATCAATGATTTTCCGGCTTGCAAACATCGCTGGTTCCAAGTAGCAATCCGCTGGAATGACAGATACCCCCGTCAGATTCACATTGTCCATTTGGAGCAGCAAGAATAAAGAAATTAAATCATCAACGCCGCCATCATGATTAAAGTAAATGTTTTTCTTCATCATTATGATCTCCAATCTCATACTTGAACTTGTAAAAAGTACATGTAAATCACTATTATTTGGAACCCTTCAAAAAATAATACTAAAGTTTCACTAAAAAATATATAACCATTATGAACAACACAACTAAAGGATAAAAAAGAGACTATCCTCCAGCAGAAAATCTACTTTCGCGATAGCCTCTATACCACTTTATTTGTTTAACAGATGGAATACTTGCTCTACGTCTTTGTCACCTCGTCCTGAAAGGTTAACAATCAGGATTTGCTCCGGGGAAAGTGTGGGGGCCAACTGCAAGGCATACGCAATAGCATGAGCACTTTCCAAGGCGGGAATGATCCCTTCCGTTCTCGATAGTTCTTGAAAAGCCGCCAATACTTCTTCATTCGTCACCGTGTAGTATTCCGCTCGTCCACTTACTTTTAGCTGGCTGTGTTCTGGGCCAATACCAGGATAGTCCAATCCGGCAGCAATCGAATACGTTTTTTGAGGTTCCCCATTCTCATCCAGCAACACCAGGCATTTAAAACCATGAATGACGGCTGGAACCCCTTTAGTCAGCGTAGGTGCCTGATCAGGCTCAACACCAATCAGTCGTACGGATGGTTCCTCTATATAATGGGCAAAAGCTCCAATCGCGTTACTGCCACCGCCAACAGCAGCGATAACCGCATCCGGCAAACGACCTTCTTTTTCTAAGATCTGTCGTTTGGATTCTTCACTGATAATCGCTTGGAAATACTTTACCATCGTAGGAAACGGGTGCGGGCCAACCGCAGATCCCAATAAATAGAACGTGTTCTGGTAGTTTTGAACCAAATCATTCAGCGCTTCATCAACCGCATCCTTCAGTCTGCCTTGCCCTTTGGACACCGCTACCACTTTTGCCCCTAAAAGCTCCATGCGAAATACATTTAATGCTTGTCTTTTCGTATCCTCCGCGCCCATATAGATCACACATTCCATGCCAAACATCGCGCAAACCGTCGCGGTAGCAACTCCATGCTGTCCTGCACCCGTCTCGGCAATAATACGCTGTGCACCCATTCGCTTTGCCAGAAGGATTTGCCCGATGACATTATTGATCTTGTGAGCACCCGTATGGTTTAAATCTTCTCGCTTTAAATAAATTTTGGCACCGCCGAGCTTTGCGGTTAAATGACGAGCAAACGTCAACGGATTTTCCCGACCAATATATTCTTTCAGATAATACTTATACTCTTCGATAAATTCCTCATCATCTTTATACCTTTCAAATTGTTCAGCTAAATAATCTAATACTTCCTGTAATTGCGGAGGCACAAAGCTTCCTCCGAACTCCCCGAAATATCCCTTTTTTGTCTGTTCTGTCAACGACATGCTCATCTCTCCTCAGCTATAGCTAGTCCTCAATCCTTCCTTGCATTTTATAAGATCAAAAGAGAGTATGTCAATTTTGTTTTATGATTATTCAGAATTCATTAGTTTGTTGGTAGTTTTTACAAAACCATCATTTTAGCTTCACATTTCCCCAATACTGATCGGGTAGTCTAACAAAAGCGGTTCATTACGTCGTTTTTTTATTCGGAGGGATATCATGAAGTTTCACTTTCAAAAGAAAAGCTTGCTGATCGCAACAATTGCGGCTCTATCCTTGATCGGAACACAAGGAGCAGGTGCAACTCAAAATGTAACAGGAGCACCCGTTGTAGCCGAAATTCATGAATGGAAAAATCCTTCTGCGCTCGCTGAAGGTATTAAAGAAGGCGGCTTCTCTGGTCTGGTGCATCTTCCTAACGATCCTCCTTCTATCTTTTATACATTGGCTGACCGTGGACCAAATGGGCAATATGGCAAGGACGAGCTGCGTACGTTCCCTGACCAAAACTACACACCACGCTTGTACAAAATCAAAGTGGAGAATGGAAACATTCACGTTTTGGAAACCATCAAGCTGCGTTTGCCAAAAGGCAAGATCAACTCTTTTACGAAAACTACCTATATTAGTGGATTGCCGAACCTCGCTGGCCCTGATGAAGTTCCCTACGATGTGACGGGAACAAAAAAGATTAGTTACGATCCAGACGGTTTGGATTTGGAAGGCATCGCTTACAACCCGGTCGACGATACCTTTTGGTTATCCGACGAATACCGCCCATCCATCATTCAAGTAAAGCGTGACGGCACAATCCTGGGACGCTATGTACCAAAGGGCACCAAAGAAGCCCTGCTTGCCGCAGGTGCAAAGATGGAGATTTTTGATACACTGCCAGCCGTCTATTCCAAACGCATTGCAAACCGTGGTTTCGAAGGTATCACCATCTCGCCAGACGGCAAGTTCTTGTATACTTCGATCCAAAGTCCAATGGCACTCCCTGATAAAAAGACAGGCGAAGCTTCCCGTAATTTGCGCATTTTAAAGATGGATCTCGCCACCAAAAAAGTCGTCGGCGAGTACATGTACATCGCAGAGAACGCGAAAGACTTCGTGAAAGTGAAACAGAAAGACGTCGTCATCAGCGACTTGGCCGTACTCAGTCAGGATGTTTTACTGATTGACGAACGAGACAAAAATGCCGGTGCAGACGCACAGCTAAAGCGTATTTACAAAGCAGATTTTTCGAAAGCAACCAATTTGCTCGGTACGTCAACAAGTGAGCATGACTTCGAAAAACTCAGTGTTGCCCAAGTGAAAGAAAAAGGAATTGTGCCGGTTTCCAAGGAATTGCTGGTGGATGTAGCCAAGCTGAATTATCCGCATGAAAAACTGGAAGGGCTAGCGATTGTGGATAATAACACGATTGCCATTGTGAATGACAATGATTTCGGCGTAGATGGCTATGATGAGAAGGGTAAGATTAAAATCAACAGCAATCCGACGCAGATGTATGTGATTAAAGTCGGTAAGGATTTGAAATAAGTAGCAAAAGAAGAAGTCCTGCACTCTCAAAAAGTGGTGTAGGGCTTCTTCTTCTTAATGTATGAAGTGTTATTAGTCCACATTTATTTAGAACTCTCAAATACAGTCGGCGTAAATAGTATGAGGAAAAGCCTCGCGGTTGATTTATGTCCGCGAAGCTTTTCCTTAGTTAATGTATTTTCATTAATACAACTTCGATAAAAAATCTGTAAACGAGGAGGCAACTGGGGTGATGGCTTCTCTTTGCCATTCTTCTAGAGATTTTTCTTCTAGTTCATCTTCAGAAAGATCTTCCATTGTAACAATAAACTCGTGATTTACAAATACAACAATTGGTTCTGCATTCTTTCCATTAATGTAGTCGAAGCAAATTTGACCACCGCTAGCATCGTATCCAATAGGAAATACTTCGTCAGGTAGACATTCCTTAACATCCTCATATGCTGTTAGAATATAGTATTTCCCAACCCTACTACTAAGGCTATAGAATGTATTAAATACTTTCCCTTCTACTTCCCCGTAATCAAAGCCGCAGGGAGTAGGAGCTCCCTCATTATTCTCAAGCATACACTCTACGAAATCCCTAGGAAATCGGATCCCCAGTGCACTTTCTACTTCTTCGATATCTTGAATGTCTATTTTCTCTGTGCAGCATTCAAATGTTACATGATTTGGAACTGTCATGTCATTACTCCCTGTGAAAGTTTTCGCAATCATTGCACCACTTTACTTATATCGGTAATTCTTACATTTCATTGAAACAAAAAGGAAGGGGCGTGATCCCCTTCCTTTGCCACTCATTCCATCTCTACTGCTTTTTTCTATAACGACGCCCAGGTGTTTTCAAGCCACTGATCAAAATCAGTACCTTTTTCTCCCTCGTACGTATCATAGATATCGCTTCTCATTTTTTGCAGTTTCTCTTTGAATTCCTCGAACGTATGATCCTTTGGCAAGCTTTTCTTAATTCTTACCAAGGCTTTCGTTGCTCCTTTGATCAAGTCGCCTTTTTTCTGAGCAGGTAATCGAACACCTACCCCAAATGCTTTGAGCTTATGAAAAGCCGTTTCTTGCACTTTGTAGACCGTATCGTTTTCCACGATACGCGTCAATAATTGAATCGTTTGCTCATGCTTCCACTGTCCCAGTTCTTCAACAGCCTCTAAGCGCTCTCTCCAATTCGATGTTCGATTAGCCGCTTTCTTTAATTCCTCAAAGTTTGGAGGAAGCTCGTTTTTCATTTCCGTTTTATTCAATTAAATCTATCTCCTTCTGACTATCATCCTTCTATTATGACACTACGTCACCCAAATAACACCACCTGCTCACATATAAATTCCTCGAAAAATCACAGTCAAGGACGAGTTAAAAGCAGGCAAGAGGCATGGCTCAACTTCAACATTTGGAAGAAATTATAGTCAAAAAAGCTTCTTGCCGCTCATGATGATGAGGCAAGAAGCTTTTTCATTTTTAATTCGGCACGGAATACAAAGACATGATACGTCTTGCAGCTTCCTTGTATCCGCCAGCGTTACGCAAGGAGTCCCCTACCTGTATCGCACGCTCTTTGTAGGTGGATTCGTTCAACACTTGCATCAATGCATCCTTCAAAGCTGTCGGTGTAAGCTGCCCTCTATCTAACGTAATCCCCGCCCCTAACTCCTCCACCCGCTTCGCTACAATCGGTTGATCAGAGCTTAGTGGAATCATGACGAGTGGCACATGAAAATAGAGAGCCTCACTCGTACTGTTCATGCCAGCATGTGTAATAAAAGCATCGGCTTGCCGGAGCACTTCCAGTTGCGGAACGTATGGTTCAACGATGAAGTTGGGTGGAATATGGTCTACGAACGACTCCAGCTCCGTGTCTCTTCCGCAAGACAGTACGAATTGAGCCGGAATATCTTGAAAGGCGGCAAAGCACATTTTGTACAATTCCACATCTTTGGTCAGAATACTGCCCATGGAAATGTATACGATCTTATTGTGTGGAGAGCGAAGCTTTTCAAACGGAAACGAAGGAGCATCAGGACGCGAAGTAATCGAAGGTCCTGTAAAAATGTAGCTCTCGTCCAGCTTGTCAGCATCTGGCTGGAACTCACGGCTGGTAAAGACAATCTTCATGTCCCCATACTGACGGGTAATATCCTCAATGGCAGGGACGGCTACGTTGCATACACGAGCGATGCTCTGTGCAGTCTGTGTCACTCGTTCATAAAGTGCATCCACATCTACATCACTTGCATGAAACACTTCGACAATTTGGCTGAGCGGTTCAGCAAAGGCCAGATTGGTTACGGAGCAGATCGTCGGGATTCCTAACTTCTCCCCTAAAATCGCCCCTCCCCACCCAAACAAGGAGTCAAAAATCAGGTAATCAAATGATTCGTTTTCTATCTGCCTGAGAATCTCGGGAATGTGGGGTTCAATAATACCTCGCAGCATAAAATCGTTGAAATGAAGAGGGTGTCTGAATTCTGTTGGGTTAAAACCTAAATCACGAGATACTTGTTCATCCATTTGATAAGCGCGGAACAGCGCCCCAGTCTGGGCAAGCCTATCCCGATATTCTTCTGAACACATATAGACGACTTCTTCTCCGTTGTCGACTAGCTGCTTCACTAATCCCAATGTAGGATTCACGTGACCATCTGCTGGAATCGTAACATACAATACGCGTGCCACTCACTCCACCTCCAAAAGAATATCCAATTAGAAAATGTTTCCATTTCATTATAGGTCAGATGGTTGGTGAAAATGGTTAAAATCCAAATATTTCATAATTTGTTCAATATTTTATATGAAGATGTTTAGTATTGTGCATAAATCCTTCTATTCCAAATGATTTCAGGAAACGGCTTGTACACCCACGAGTTTTTTAAACACAAAAATCCCTCCAGCGATCATTTCTCCATGTGAAGGGATTTCCATCCATTTTATTTAATTAGGAAAGCCCCGAAAGCCCAAAGCTTACAAGGAGTTTAGCTTCTTTACTTTTTTGAGATAGTGAAAATATTCCTCTCGAAGCGGGTGCTTTTTACTCAACCACGGTTTGCTATCTTCCCCTGTGTAGTGAATAATGGCCGGGTCTATTCGCAGGTTGCTTTTATAAAGATGTTTGGACTGATAATTCCACTTTGTGTCAAGTTGAAGCCAATTATCATGAAGAATCGCATTCATCGGATCTTGACTGGGATAACGAATAATACTTTGGTTCTTTTTCATGTAATCCATAATCTTTTTTGTGATGTTATGCTCTCTCCATTTTTTCAAATTCATGACTAATACTCCCGCATTAAAGTAATCACAGCCATCAGGAATAGCCAGATCGGCATGTCTTAACTTGTTTACCCCTTGCCAAGAATCCATCACCGCTGCAAGGAAATATTGATCAACTTTTGTGTTCCATAATGGCGTGATGTCCTTTTTAATAACGATATCACTGTCCAAATAAATCACTTTTTCAACTTCTTTGTCCAGCAGGTCGGGAATAGAAATTCGATGATAAGTTTCTTGAGTAAGATGATCACGGACGAGGAATCCATCATATAGGGTCGGATCAATAGTTACATATTTGATTTGAGCATGGAATCGTTTCACAGTTTTCGTTAAGATGGATTTATTTTTCCCAGAGACTTGGCTGTCAATGACGTGAACGATGACTGGGTTTTTCGAAACCTTATTTTCAAAAAGGGAATATAACATGACTGCGAGATGTATAGCAAAACCATCATTAACGGCTGTTACAATATGAATCGTGCCCACTATTCTCCCACCCCATATCCTTATTGAGCTATATATACACACTATTCATGGACAGCGTTGGTTTGTGTGATGAAAATACCCAATTATTTCTAGATGGGAGCACAATTCACAGATGCAGACTTCCGCTGATGCGGCTTTTTTCTGTGAGCGATCAGAAAACCGTTATACGACTAGAGCATGTTCCAACCATCCCCATAAAATATATAAGCGCTGTGAGCACGGCTCGAATTCGGCAGTGACCTTATCCCCCAAGTGCGGGTATGGGGGTAATTTGTCCAAGCTCCAAACTGGGAACAAGAAAGTACCTATTTAAAAGGGTGATGAAATATGATCTCCTTTGTGGTTGGCAGAGGTATGGGCCATCTCGGTAGATGCATTAGCATAACGGAAAAATTGCAGCACCACCATCTTCCCATTCACGTGTTTGCCTTTCGGGAAACACATGGCTATTTATCGAAAAACCTGCACAATGACGTCCAATTAAAAGCCTTTAAATCCAAAAAATTCGAGGATGGTAAACAAACCACACTATTAATAAATGATTGGCGCTCCGATGTGCCTCGATTTCGCAGTGAGGGAAAAGTCAGTGAAAACACAAAGCTCGTGACCCTCTATCACAGTGACTTTATCATCGATAAAAATGATTCAGCCCCGATGCAGGAATATAAAAACCGCATTGTAGAAATCGCCAATCAATCCGATATCTTTCTGCACATGAATCTTATACCACCTAAGCAGACCCATCCGCAAATGAACTGCATCTATATCCCTATTCCTTTAATCACCAGGGAAATCAGCCAGTCCCCGGAAGAAGTAAGACGCATGTTAGGCCTTCAGAAGAACGAGTCATTTATTCTGGTTCACATGGGTGGCGGACTTGCTAACCGTTATGAACAGATCGTGAAGTGGTACGATCAAATCAACTCGCTTGCCAGCCGCTATCGATTTGTTGTAGCTGGTCAATTGGCAGATGAAGATTACCCATTCGATGAAAGAATCATCAAAGCCCCTCTCATCCCGAATGGCAAAAACCTTGTACAGGCGGCCAGTCTGGTCATTAGCAAACCGGGTATGGGCATTTTAGGAGATTGCATCTCTACAGGGACCCCCTTGCTTTTCCTTCCGCCAGATGATGCAGAACGCGAGCAAAAAATAGATATGCTACGCGAAATAGCCAATAGTGATAAGGTATCGATCCAGGAACCGGAAGAGCTTGTACCAAATATTGAGCATGCATTAGCAAATAAAGAGGCCATTCAAAAAAGATTTCGTCTTATCCCTACCAACGGCGCTGAGGTCGCAAGCAAAATTATCGAAATGGCATACCGTATCCCGCTATCGAAATTGTCAAAAAGCCGGGAAGATCTCCTTCGCTTGACACCGTATCCCTCATTTGGAAATAAGGACTGATGACTTTGAAGTCAAAAAGGAGGACTGTCTTAGGTAGAAGACCAATTTCTACTTAAGACAGTCCTCTTGCTTTTGCGTTTGGGATTGTTATTGGCGTATTCAACCCGATGGCTGCTTATGCGCAGATGGGTATCGCTCTGCGCGTTGATCTGCGAGGGGGCGGCTTTTTCTATTGGTTGAAAAGCGTAACATATCCGTTCCATCTACAATATGATAGGCCTAGAACAATCTAAAGAGGTGAGCCGATGGCAGTCGTAAAAGCCAGGAACAGTGATATTGACATGTTGGCAAGGTTGCTACGAGCAGAAGCTGTGGGTGAAGGCGAAATGGGTATGCTCCTTGTGGGGAATGTCGGTATTAATCGAATAAGAGCGAATTGCTCCGATTTTAAAGGAATACGGACAATTCCCCAAATGATCAACCAGCCGCATGCGTTTGAAGCTCTGCAACATGGTATGTACTACCAAAGGTCTAGAGATAAAGAACGCCGTCTGGCACGACGGGCTGTGAATGGGGAGCGGCATTGGCCGGGCAAATTCTCCCTCTGGTATTTTCGTCCGGGAACAGCGCAAAATCCCCTACCTTGTCCGCCGACCTGGTATAATCAGCCGCACGTAGGACGATACAAGCTTCATTGTTTTTATGAGCCGACCGCGAAAGAATGTGAAAATGTATATAATACTTTTTAATTTTATAGAAGAAAATAGCCCAGACATTACACTGCCCCCAAAGCGAAGAAAGGGGCAGTTTTTTTCATCAAGGCACAAAAGAACCCCAATTCTCTCGATACTAAGAATGTACTTTTCTGCTTCAATCTAAAGATTATTTCGGAAACTACCGATATAGTTAGTATTCCAAAAAATATATTTAATGGGAGTATAATGATTGACGTTATGCTCACATCTCAAAGGGGAACATCTTATGAGAATTCGAAATCATACTAGAATTTTAAAAGTAATCGCTAGTTTATCTGTTGTTTTCGCTACTGTAAATTATCCAGTTATCTCCTTTGCCGAAACAGTTGATTCTAGCTTAGTCAGTGAAACAAGCAACGCCGATGATATTAATACCGGTATAGCAGACTTGGACTATGATAATGACGAAATTTTAGCAGTAAGTGGCGATGAGATAGATAGTTTTGTTCCAAAAGAAGCTCTCAATCCACACGGTAAGTTTATCGTCGTAGAACGTAAAAAAAAGTCACTTGCAACTTCTCCAGTCGATATTTCCATTATTGATTCTATGACTAATCGCACTTACCCAGGAGCATTACAACTTGCCAATCAAGCTTTTACAGAAAATAAACCGAGTGTATTACTCGTACCAAGAAAACCTTTGACGATTAGTATTGATTTACCAGGTTTGAAAAAGGAAAATTCAATTACTGTGGATAATCCAACATACGGGAATGTGTCTGGAGCAGTAGATGAGCTTGTTTCTAAATGGAGCGATGAGTATTCAGGAACGCATACTTTACCTGCGCGATTGCAGTATGCAGAATCAATGGTTTATAGCAAATCTCAAATTGGTAGCGCTCTGAATGTTAACGCGAAATATCTTGATTCTACTTTAGGAATTGACTTTCATGCGATTGCTAATGGAGAGAAAAAAGTGATGGTGGCGGCATATAAACAAATATTTTATACGGTAAGTGCGGAACTGCCTAACGATCCATCCGATCTTTTTGATGATAGTGTTACGTTTAAGGATTTAAAACGTAAAGGGGTCAGTGATCAATCCCCACCTCTTATGGTTTCAAATGTCGCTTACGGTAGAACCATTTATGTCAAATTAGAAACAACCTCTAAGAGCAAAGACGTAAAAGCAGCATTCAAAGCCTTGCTTCAGAATACTGCCAATGTAGAAACGAATGCCGAGTACAAGGATATTTATGAAGACAGCTCCTTTACGGCTGTCGTATTAGGCGGAGATTCACAAGAGCATAACAAGGTCGTAACAAAAGACTTTAGTGAAATCCGGAATATCATCAAAGATAATGCGGAATTTAGCCTAAAGAACCCAGCATATCCAATCTCCTATACAAGTGTTTTCTTAAAAGATAATGCAATTGCTGCCGTACATAACAATACCGATTATATTGAGACTACGGCTACCGAATATTCGAAAGGTAAAATATCGCTTGGTCATTATGGCTGGTATGTCGCTCAATTTGATGTATCCTGGGATGAAGTTTCCTATGATGAAAATGGTGAAGAAGTACTCACACATAAAACGTGGGAAGGAAGCAACCAAGACAGAACAGCTCCCTTCACTACAGTCATTCCTCTGCCACCTAATGCAAAAAACATAAGGATTTTTGCGAAAGAATGCACCGGCCTTGCTTGGGAGTGGTGGAGAACGGTTATTGATGAACATAATATTCCGTTATCTAGTGAAATTAAAGTTGAGATTGGAGGAACGACATTAAACCCGACAGGTGGTATTACGTTTAATTAGTTGGGAAAAGAAACGGCTGAAATCCTTTTTATTGAGGAGTTCAGCCGTTTTGCTTTTTCTTATTGCTCATTTAAATGAACAGTCGTTACCGGATGCTTCTTAGATTGCTTTGCCCTATACCACATGGGCTTTGATGGGATTAAGTAATTTGATGCAACAGAGGCACCACTTCCTACTTAGAATGAAGATAGGACTCAAACAAATCAAAACAAAAAGCACCCTGAATATCTCATCAAGGCACAAAAGAAATATGTCACCTAATCAATGTCCGGGGTCAGCCACGTTCTGTTTTACTTCAAATTTATGCGACATATTAACGTAGGCCACATCCGTTGGCAACAAATTAACACACACAGTCAATGACAACGATAATACCATCAAAGCCATTACTTTTTTCATCTGGGGCACATCCTCCCTATTTACCAAAATTACCCATAGTTGTATTATACACCCCTTTAAGCTTTTGGACATACTGTAAATCCATCGGCAGTGAATTTTCATCAAAATAAGTTAGCATTTCGTTCAAACATTTATGCATCTCTTCAAATGCACTAATGACACCATACGCTTTTAAGCTGTTAACGTAGCTTTCCATGCCCTCATCCAATCGCCCTAATTTAGTTTGGAATTTGCCTTTTAGCTGGTAGTAAGCACCAATCGAGCGGTGTTTATAAGGTGTCTGAGGAGTAGCAGGTAAGATTGCTTTCTCGTTCATCAGCACTTCTTCGATAGCATCCATATTACCTAATTCTAAATAAATTTCGAGCAACTCGTTTACCACATGTATCTTGTTCTCTTTGTGAAGTTCATCCATGTACTTTCTTAACATCGGAATAGCGACTTCGTAATCCTTTTTCCTTGCTTTAGTAGTTGCCCGGTTAATCTTGGTGGATTCTACAACGAAATCATATTCAAACTCTTCAAACACATCTAGATGCTGTTCAACTGCATCGAAATTGTCTAAGAAGAAATAAGAGTTAATCATGGCAAGATAGGCTCTTGCCTTTAACTCAGTGATACTTGTTTCAAGTGCAAGACCTTTCTGGCATAGTTCAATACACATTGAATATTTTTGGGTGTTATGAGCATGGAGTCCCATTCTAAAATAGTAGATGATCTTTTCCTCAATCGTAAGGAAGTCTGTGTAATATAAAACCTCTTCACCCATTCGGAATGTTTCCTCTAGCCTTTTCAGATCATTTCTTTCAATCAGATATTTTTTCAATAATGCTTTTGCAATGTACTTCGGCTCTCCACATTGTCGTGCATAATTTGCAATTACCTTGAAGAGAACCAAACAAATTTCGTCATTTGTTTCAGCTATAGCAATGGAGTCAGCGAAGCTATAAAGTCGCTCTAATGCCTTCTCAATCTTTTCATTCGGCGATTGGAGAATTTTCAATGATACTCTTTCCACTAATGAAGAATATTCACACTGAATGACCTCTTGAAGAATTTCAAATAACGTCTCAATCCTAGTCTCATCCTCAAGGTATCCTTCAATAATTTCTTCAAACGAGTACGGAAATAGAGCGGCTATCGACTTCACTGTTTTAAATTCAGGGCGTTTTGTCTCTCCGCTCTCAATCTTTTGTAGTACGCCCCTACTTACACCAGTTCTATCTTCTAACTCAGCAAAAGACAAGCCATTATTTCTTCGGCTCTCAGACAACATGTCCCCAATTGTTTTCTTTTGCACTATATCCCCCCACAGCACAAACTTCCTTTTTTTTACAATATGATCGAGTAGGATTATAGCAAGTTGATGTTTGTTAATTCAACAAAAACAAACAGACATATTTCGACTGAAATTTGCGGAAATCATCGAATAATGTCAAATGTATCAAGGTAAATTTTTCCATAGTTTTTTTGATATAGGTGCTATAGTGAAAAAAGAGGGGGTGAGACTATGGGGGACAGATAACGATGGTTGAATGGCAAGAAGTAAGCAACGAAGACCTTACACAAATCATCAAGAATCTACAATATCAGCTTAAAGAAGTCTTCAAACAACAGGGCAAACTGACAGACTCCGATATGTTGAAGATAAGTCAAGAACTAGATGAGTACATCTTAGAGTGTCAACGAAGAAATCTAACTTATCAGAAAGGAGGTAGGTTACCAAAGTGAATGGACTTGTTTTGGGAAGGCAGATCAACGAGAAAGGACGTTCCTCCTTTGCTTCCCGGCAACAGGAACGTCCTTACTAGGAGCACTTGAAACTCCTATTAGTAATCTATCACGAGATATTCAGATTTGGAAGAAGGAGATTCTTACGAAATAGACCTAAAAAACATGGCTGAGCATTTATTCGAAGAACTCGGATAATTAATTTTAGAGAATAATTTTTAAAGAGGAGTAGGAAAGCCTATGAAGAAATTCAAAAGAGTATTAGTGCCTTTTGTTGTTTTCTCATTGCTAGTTGCTCCTGTGTCCGTCTTGACGCCAGCATCTGCTGAAAGTATACAGGAAATTGCCGAGACAGAAGAAGTCGTTGATTTCGAAAACCTTCCCATACAACTGGCGGAGGGGGTAACACTTGAGGAATTGGCAAAGGCCATCAATGAACCACGCATCCTTGAAAGCAAAAACGTAACTATAATAGAGAACAGCTCAGCGGATGAAGTCATCGGAAAGCGTCAAATGGTGTATAGCCCTAATGCAGCACCAGTTGAAAAAGAAGATGACTCTAACTTTGACTTCGGTGCCTTCTCTTACAATGGTGCCGACAAAGTTGCCAAGGTTGCTGAATCTGACACTGACGAGGCTGAGCCAAGGAGTTGGCGTCCTAGCATTGATGGAGTGTTCTTTGATCACCAGATGACGTCCGACTGGGCTGGTGGTGACGTATACTCGACAGTTAAAGTAATCGCCGTGGTAGGCAGAGTAGCCTCTGTAGACGCTACTCACACTATCATCCGTTCGGCAAAAGAGGACGGGAAATATAACGTGGAAAAAAACGGAAGTTTGTATTTTAACCCCCCTTACGAGAACCTATCTACGCATAGGGTACGCGTTAATGCGGAGACTTACTGGTGGTCAGGAAAATTGGAAGGAGTTGTTAGATACCTGGGAGGGGGCTCCTCGCCTATCGCTCCTTTGAGGGAGGTAGAAAAGATCCTGACTAACAATAAAGGCGAAATTTACCCTGATTACGTTGATCCGCAGTCAAACATCAAGTTAATTAAACCGGACGCTGACATGGTACCTCAGAAGAGGGAGCGAGATTCGGGGTATAGAAAGGACTTCGAGAGACGTTACGTTGGTTACTTCGGTCAACCTCAATATTTCGCTTGGGATGATGTTGAAATCCATCATATGATTCCGCTAGAATATTATGGAAGGAACCATTTCGACAACCTGATTCCTCTTCTCAAAAAGGATAGAAAAAACGATTACATTCTGCCACATAGGGAAGTAACTGAGTGGTGGGAGAGTTACCGGAAGAATTGAGAAAAATGGACTACCGTCTGTGGGATGGTAGTCCGTATTTTCATTAGAAAGGGTGTGAATACTCCGTGAGCATTTCTTTTAACCGTATTTTAGACAAGATCAAGGGAAGAAGAGAGCAATTGAACGGTGATTTGCATATTATCGGTGAAGAATTTGAGTTTATTTTTCAAATGCCTACTGACTCTGCCGCAGAGTTAGAGAAACTAAAGTCATTTGAGCTACCCGAGGATTATGTGAGCTACTTCTCTCAGTACAACAGAGCCGTATTATTTCGCGATTTAGAATTTGGCAGCAGTCTCTTCACGATATTAGACCCTCACAATGTTATTGAATACTGGAAAGGATACAGCATAGATCACCCTTACTATCCTATCGCATGGAGTAGCCACTCGCTAGGTTGTATATGCGTAGATCAAGACCGACTTGATAGCGGAAACGGCTACCTCACATGGATCGAATCGATGGACCCTGATAATCCGATTGACATTGATCTGACATTTACAGAATGGCTGGATAAGCTCATCGAGCATGAGGGGAAGGAATTCTGGATTCCGTTCCATGAGGAGTAAGAGTAATTCAGGATGAAATCGGACGACTAATGCATGACTGCCAAAAAGCTGGGAGTAAGCTCTCAGCTTTTTTTCTGTAAGTTGGGGGGAATCCCGGCTCCGCTTTTGGCTCTTGTTCGGAAATATTTAAAATTTCTTAATAGCAATATTACTGGTAGTTTAAATGAAAAATGCATTCGATTAGAGGGACAGAGCAACGTACTATTGGCCTCCGACTGGCTGGTAAAACTACAACACCTTAGCATACGCTACTTTCCGTTCGTTAAGCGACTTAATAATTTCCCAATATATAAATATTTAAACACTCATCTTCGAGTTAACCACCTACGATACTTCATTTCACACAAAGTAGCTTTTTATTTCCTGCACCAATGCTCGTCAAGGATAAAGGGTAAACCCCTTGCTACGCAAGTCCTTGACGAGCATTGGGTAGTGGATTAGTAGATTTGAAGAAAATGTAGGGATGTCTTCTAGGCATCCTTTTCATTTTTGGTATAATTTAGGTTATTGGAGTGTGGTAAAGGTATATGAGCGAATCTGTCTTTAGTTTTATAGAGCTACTTGAAATTGCTGGAGGCATATTCTTTTTCAGTTTGTTTAGGTATGGATTAAGTAAGCATAATGCTACTTGGAAGTTTATTATTCTTGAATACTTTGCTATTGTTATGAGCATTTGGATTATTAAATCGTTGGTGAATCTTATTTTTGGTTAGGGGAACATGTCTGGCGATAAACCAGATACATACAAGACATGCCGAATAGATGCACCTATTCAGTTACTTTGGTAGCAGCCATGACCCACTCTCTACTTTCAACTGATAGTGTTTCATTTGTAGTAGGTAGCACATTAGCACAAAAAAGAGGGGTTCTCCGCCCCACTTTTTCAGTCCGCCAAACCATCTCCGCTTATTTTTCGTGAAATGCTTGGCATACCCAAGAGTGGACTCAATCTCTCCTTTTGCATTTGGTGGGGATAACAGCTAGGATAATTTAATTCCGTTACCAAAAGACTTCCACCGTAAAGAAGTTACTCCTTGGTGGGCTAGTTATGGCAAATATGTACCTTCTGGTGATGACTATTAAAGAATAGTAGGTGATTCTCCTTGAAGAACAATTTATCTGAATTGGTATTGGAAGGGTTAAAAAAAAGACTCGATAATAGTAATCGATTATTAGTGCAAAATAGGAATGGAAAAGTTGATACAGCCCAGTTTACATTTAACCCTCCTGCTAATGTGGAAGAAATTGAGGAGTTTTTAAGGAGCACTCACTGGCACTTACCAACTGACTATAAGAATTTTCTCCTAATCCATAATGGAGCATGGCTGTTCAAGAGTGTAAGATATGGTGGAGGATATGAGTTACTCAGTCTAGATGAAATTAAGGATAATCATCTCGATTATATGCCTGTGCATTGGTACCCTATCTCGATTAACAATGGTGACTACATTTTTATTGACTCTAATCGAGTTGCGTCCGGTCAAAACAACTATTTAGTATGTTTTAATCATGATGATGTTTCAACCTCAGAAGGTTATTACTTAAATATGACTTTTGAAACTTGGTTAGAAAGATTAATCATTGCACAAGGAACAGAGTTTTGGACTTGGTAAGTGGAAATAAAGAAGGGGCTGTTTCAAAAGTCGATTTTTTCGACTGAGAGACACCCCATTTTTAATATCGAAACTCATGATACATCAGCGTTTCAGAGGGACTTCTCTTGTTGTCTAGTTGTAAGGAAGATGTGGAAGCACTCATTCAAGCTTACTCTAAACAGATTGAATCTGCCCCCTACTTTCACATATAGTACAGTGCCGACGGGAAAGCAAATTTTATGGAAGTTACCTCGGATACAGAAAATTGTTATACGTGCTCATTTAAAGGGTTGGATGTTTTTAATATCAAGGTAGAAAAATTGGACTGTCATTCAATTGACAGTCCCTACTCTCATTGAAGGATGGGATCCTATGAGTAATCCTTTTGAAGCCCTCATTAGTAAGATCAGGGAGAGTAAGACAAGTGTAGACGGGAACATGCATATCAAAAACGAGGAATATCATTTTACATTCTACATCTCGAACGAGTCTATCACAGATACAAAGGAGAAATTAAAATCGTTTGAGTTACCAGAGGATTACGTTAGTTTTTTAAGCCACTACGAAAGTGCAACACTATTCAAGAGCGCCAAGCATAACTCTGGGGGTTATGATGTGCTAAGTACCGAGCTCGTCATTGGGTACTGGAAAGCCTACAGCATAGACCATCCTTACTATCCTATCATTTGGAGCGATATCTCAAATAGCTGTATATGTGTGGATCAAGACAGAATACATAGTGGTAAAGGGTACCTCACATTGGTTGGATCGATACTACCAGACGATACTATCGACATAGACCTGACGTTCACAGGGTTGCTGGAACAACTTATTGAGCATGACGGAATTGAGTTTTGGGATCGACCCATTGAGAAGTAGGAGTAAGATAAAAGGCCGCCTTTTATAGTGCGTCTTCAGGATGAACCGGACGACTAATGCATGACTGGAAAAAAGTTGGGACTAAGCTCTCGGCTTTTTTTCTGTAAGTTGGGGACGTTTAACAGACAAAAAAGCAGAGGAGGTCCCTCTGCTACACCAATACGTATCCACTATTTGTTCTTATTCTCTAACTACTGCTACACTCTCCACATGCTCCGTGTGAGGGAGTATAGCCTATTTTATTCCCATCTGACGCAGCGTGCTAAAATCTTGATTTATAAGGATCTTCTCGATTTGAGTACTTCTTTTTCGTTACCGTTCACCTGGAAATGTTGGTTTCGTCACCAATTCGTCCCCGAATAACAATAAGCTACCTTATTTAATGAAGTACCTCCAATATTGCTCGGCCATTGAGGGTTCCTCATACCAAAAAAGAATTGGTTCTTGCGTATCTAAGGTGAAATGTCCTTTAACCCCTCTCAGATCTATCCAGGTTTTTCTTAAATGAAAAAACATGTCTAATAAAGATTTTAGACGAGAGATATAGACCTCTTCTTCAAGAACTACGGTATCAGCTTGAAATGTTTGAGTTCTCCAGTAATGATCTTTATATTCTTCAAGAGTATTACGATAATCTTCCATAAAACTAAAAAAATTTACTGTAGATGTTCCTAGCGGAGGATATTCACACAGTTCCTTTAATTCTTGATCAATATCCTCGAATAAAAATTTCAATATAAACCCACTATCTTGCAATGAAACGAGCTTGGTTAGTTCTACTTTTGCTAATTTAAATGTCAGATAGTATTTTTTTAGAAAGATTCTCGAGTCATTACAATTTTCAATAGGGAATTCATCATCTTGGAAAACAAAACTACTTTTTTTAGCTGAGCTAATCACTTCTTTTATCATATTATACTCTTTTATAGCCTCTGATATGAAAAATTGATAGGGTATAATGAGAGGAGTAATTGGATCAGTAATGATTGGTTTATATTTAATATGTGGATATTCAAAAACTAGCTGCTCGATTTTTTTATTGTCTCTATATTATTAATAATAACTCCGGCCTCAAAATTATTAGTTGCGTTTTCTGTTAAATTCGAGCTTCCTATGTACATTTTATTACCAGTACTTATTATTTTTGAGTGATTAGTTGAGCCATAGAAAAATTGAACATAGGGATTTTTATTCAATGCTTTAACTACCAACTTGTATACTTTTTCTTCTTCCTTTCCATCAAAATTATATACATTAAAAACCACTCTAACATCATTAACAAATTCAATATTTTCTTTCAAGGATTCTTCCAATTCCTCTGGCATTGAATAATTAAAGGTAGTAATATACAGATGGCTTGTTCTATCAATCGAATCAAAAATTTCTTTATAGTTTTTTTCTCCTTGAGTTAGGACTATTTTGAAGCTATCTAGGTTTATAATCTCATTCATTTTAGTCATTCCCTCTAAGTATTTTCTCAATTTTTCAATTATCTTGTTAATCCGGGGAACGGAACTTTCAAAAATCATATCACTTTGTAACATCCGAGTAATTTTGAATAAAATTTCAAAGCCATTCGTGCTCAATTGATGTTGTAGATCTTTCTCGAAAGTTACTTGACGTTGTGGTAGAGCAATTATACCGTGTTTTCCACTTCGGATATATCTTTGGTGTCCACTGATAGAACTACTTACAATGGTTCCTCCAGCAGTTTGTCAACAGACCACTGACATCCTCTCGATCATTGCAATTAAAAGCTTCAGAGGCTTACTCAAAGCCTTATTTAGAAGTCTTTTAATAATTCTCTTACCTTAGCCTTTATCTCATTTGAAACGCTTGGGTGCTTTGAATCTATTGCTGACTTCAACATCTCTGCCTCCCATTTATTTAAAAAAATAATGTTAGTGTAGTTTATTCTTGTAACTTGCGCGTCAATCGATGACGCTTGGGGATTCGAATCCAGCAACTTTTGAGCAAGACTCCTTTTGTTCGGTATTGAAGGTTGTTCAAAGTATTGACGGTAATCCTCAAAAAATTCCACAAAGTTTGATAAACCTACCGATGCTTTCGCACGATCAAAATATACCACGGCCCGCCACCTCTAACTCTTTTATTCTTACATTATCTCAAAAACCATGTAGCCAAATTACGTAATTTATTTGCTTGTAATGGTGTTTAGCCATGTAAAACCAAATCCGGTTAAAGCATTTTCAGATAATTCAAGAACCACTATATAGTAAAATAGGAAAATGAACCGTTTATTAAGGAGGCTCCGAATGTCTAATAAAGATAAGATTCTTGCAGCCTTGCTATATACGAAGTTATGTGACGATTGTTTATCTAATTCCTCCAGTGTAAAACCGAGACAGACTGTCTATACAATTTGCCGATCATTAAGCGAATCATCGATAATTTATCGATATCATGGCATTTGCGATCATTGCCACAAAACAAAAACAACCAATCGACTACTCATTGCGAATGGTTCAGAGTCGGATGAAGTATTTAATTCATATTCAACAGAATCAAAACATACAACGTGGTACTGGGAAGGTAACGTTCAGAGCAAGGTCGTAGGGTACCTCGCAATAAATGGCCACACGATTCACAGCGTTTCAGATACGGCCTCACGCACACCTGGTAAAGACATCATCGCTTCCAAAGACGGTAAAGAATTCTGGATTAGTGTAAAAGGATATCCAGAAAAAAGCCAGCACGTTCAAGCTCGTCACTGGTTTTCTGGAGCAATATTCGACCTTGTTCTCTACCACGGTGAGAATTCCAAGATACTGTTAGGCATTGCTCTTCCTGATGGTTTCACTACTTACGAAAATTTAGTCACCCGCATAAGATGGCTGAAAGAATCGATGCCATTTCGAATCTACTGGGTAAATGAATCTGGAGTTGTTCGAGTGGAATAAGAGAAGTATACGAGATAAACCTAAACTTAAAAGGGTGATCTTAATTGCCAAATGTGAACTGGACTGTGCTTAACTCATTACAACTTGGTAAATACGCTGAATACTTTGCCAAGATGGAGTTCGCATCTTACGGACTTGAGGTGTTTTCATCAGAGGTCGATGATCGAGGAATTGACTTTATAATTAAGGATAAAATCGGGCGTTTCTCGGAAATACAGGTCAAATCGTTAAGGGGTACGGGGTACGTTTTTGCACAAAAAAGCAAGTTCAATATCAGTAGTCCGAACTTATATATGGCCCTTCTTATCTTCAAAGAAGGTCTCATGCCTGATTTCTTTTTAATACCTTCGAAAGCATGGGAAGTCCCTAATGAAGTTTTTGTAGATCGAAATTATGACAAACCCGGTCAAACAAGCAAGCCTGAATACGGCATTAACATCTCAAACAAAAACTATGCAATCTTAGAGATTTTTAGATTCGAAGAGTCCATTAAAGACTTTTTGGTGACCCCTTCAGAATCCAAAGGCTCTTGAGAAATGGCTTTTGATAAAGATTTAATGGGGATGCGAATCGCTCGCGTCCCCTTTCGTCCTCAATTTTATTACCCTCAATATTGATGAATTAGAGCAAGACGTTATTAATGAATTTGATGAAAGCGGTGCGATTATTGCTAAATTAAGAAGAGGCAATGATGAAACATTTCGTTTCTTTGGTTTTAGATATACGAACTGAAAACCGACCTATTTGCTATTCGGAGGCAAATAGGTCGGTTTATATAAATTTTATCCGGCACAGGGTAAGTTTTGTAATACGACTCTCCATATTTTTCGTATTTATCCATTTTTCTTTCAGCCATCACAACTAATTAGTTTGGTTAAGATTTGTTATCGGCTATATTAGCATAAACTGGTTTGTTTATCTCTTCCATCCATGTATCAATATTTTCATGGCTAATACCAAACTAGTACAAAAGAGAAGAGGGGCTTCCACCCCTCTTTATTATTCCGCCAATACAGCTCACTTATATTGTTGTTTTTCTGACCAACAGTAAACAGGTTAGCCCCTTTCAATTTAAGTAGCACTGTACACTCCAAGTTTGTGGAGTGTCGGTCACTATAACATGAACTTTTTACTCCTCATATGTTTTACTTTCTAATTCATCTAGTTTCTTTTTAATAAAGTCACCTAAATATTTATTACCAGTTGTTGAAACTTTTAATTTGTCATCAATATGCCGTATCAAAGTACTAACATCCACAACACATTTTAATACTTTATCCTTATCAATTTCTATTCTTTTTCCATCTTTTTGTTTTCCATTTCTGTGTACGATGTCATGTCGTACCATTATTGCTTTTGATATTTCAGATAAATCATCAGGAAATTCTATATCTAGTACACTATAGTACATATTCTTTACTTTCCATATATTATGATAGATTATATCAAGCAAGTAACTTGAAGCAGTATCCTGAATATCATCAATAGATTTAAAGATATCAGCTAAATCTAATTTCCTTTTTTTGAATTCGGGGTCAGTTTCTATTAGTTTACGGATATATTCTTTTTTACTAAGCACTGTAATAATAAAAGCATCAGATAAATATGTTTCCATTGAAGCAATTACGTTAGAAAACAGTAATTGGTAAAAGGTATTTCTAGCAGAAGAGCTTTCTACTTGAGTTTGTATGAGCGTATTTATGTTATTCATACTCTCTTGGAATGTATTATAGTATTCAGTATTCGTATAAACCGTATAAGCTAAATAGTCTTTTAATTCTTTACTGGCTTTCATAGAGCTACAATTCATGCATGCTGTTACTAAATTGTCTGATTCACTTGAGCCGCCTGCACTCTTGGGAACTATATGGTCTATTACAAGCACCTTGTAATCCCCATTATAGCGACAATACTGACATGTATAATTATCCCGTTCTAATACTCTATTCCGTATATTATTCATTTTTACCCCCACGATACTTGAGTGTCGGTCACTGTAATTTAAAACGTAAGAAGAGCGGTGGCGGTAAACTTGTAATGAATGTTTACCGAACCATCCGCTTGAACTTCAATCTTATCAATAAACCTATGCACCATATCAGTTGTCAGTTCATCTAAACTCATGAACTGCTCGAGTTCTTTCTTCAATCGAACGATACTTTCCCCTGTTCTACTACTCACCTGTAAACACTGAAAGCCTTTTAACTACTCTTTTAGGCTACAGAGTTCAGCATTACCAAATAGTCAATTATTCATTTTCAATTATCATTCTATGTAGTCGTACAGAGTACTTGTTAACACTCGTTTTTACATAGATATAATTATCCTTTTTGATTGCAGTCCAATGATATTTATGTAAATAATTTTGCCAAGTCTCTACATCTACAATAACTCCAACCTGATTTTTTCCACCTGTAACGAATTCGATACAATGTTTGTTGTCACCAGTTTGACCACATAATTATTTAAAGTACGCAAATTCTGCATTTAAACTCCTCCTTCAATAAAGTTCGGTATATTAAATCAAAAACCCTTCCATATATGGGAAGGGCCTGAGCACCAATTCATCTTAATATTATTCTTTTCTCACCTACAGTGAGCAACACTCCACATGTGTGGATTGCGTAAAATTGACTGCCTTGATGAGACTGTATTTGCTTGTTTTATTGTTTTTAATCTTTTTAATATACGGTCTTTAGACGCCCTAGCCAAAACCACAATCTAATTGTTTATTAATTTGACTAACAAATTTGCAGAACTTCATATATTTTTTTGAAGACTCTCTGAGCAGATATATCTATTTCTAATTCCGAGATTATCTCTGTATTCTCTAATCGTCCAAAATTAATACGATATATTTCACTTTCTCCTTCCCGGATTATTTCAAACTTTTTAGCTATATAATTCATTTGCTCCTCTGAGAAATTATAAGGGACCAAGTCAAAAATGTATCCAATATCAAGACTTTCAATGACTCTCCACACTGGAGGTACAGACATCTGATCACCAACATTTTCACCATTCCTATTAATGTCGATCGTAAATTCCAAATTCTTAAGAACAATTGCAACTGTCTCTATGTCTGTATCCCTGTTTACTTCCTGGAAATAAGTATGAGTCATCGGTATTACGTAATATTCAAGATAATCAGCCTGATCAAACTCAAAGAACATCTTAAAAAACACTCTTTCCCAATCAGTGTTTTTAAAATAATAGAATCCTATATCTGCTGTATAAATGTTACCCTCCACTGCACTTGTTTTCTTTTTTCTAACTCGTAATACTGGCCATTCTTTTTCCATATTCATAGAATTATAATAATCAATTTTATCTTCCTGTTCCAAACTTGCGATAAACAAACCAAACGGCATCATAACAAGAAGGATATTGACTAATTCGTACCATTTTCCTTGTTCAACAAACAATCCGCATTTTACTAGTTGCTCAAAAAATCGTTCCTCATCTTCAAAATGTATTTTGTATGCTTCCGTCGACATTATTTCTTCTTTGGTTAACATTGCATTTTCGCGATACATAATATCTGGACAAATCTCTATAAGAAATCCAATTAATTGTTGGTTGGGTATATCACTACAGGATGACATATTGGCGATTAGCTGAAAAGTAAACAACATTGCATTCTTATATAACACTCCCTCGTCAATTAAGTTTCGTTCTAGAAACAAAAATGACATTTCATCTTTTAAAAATTCATGAATATACCAGCATTCGTCCTTTTCTTTTAATTCTATCAGTTCGTTTTTTAAAGACTCACTTAAAACACTATTTCGAATATAATCTTGTAAATCTTCTTCCCAAAAGAAAGAATTTTCGCCAAATATATCGTTTTTGAAAATATTAACTACTTCATTATAGGCTAATTCTGATTCTCCAACTTGATTCTCTTCTTGATAATCATCACATTCTTCTACTACCGCAGCAGCTTCATCCAATGCCCCCAAATATTCTTCAATTATTGATTTAAACTCCGAAGTATATGCGAGTCCGTAAATATCCAACTGCTCAGGAATTTCGGAACATAAATATTTGAAATGCGATACATCATCCATTTCCAAATAATAATACAGCTTGTCAATATAATATTCTTCCAAATAAGTTTTAATTTTCTCTCTATAGTCTGTGAGGAAAACTTGATACTCCTTGGGAAAAACCCCCTTAAAATCAATGATGTCTAGAAACCGATTTTCATAACAAATTCTATCATAATAAGCTTTGATTATATTTAAACCACTAAAGGAAATTCCAATGGAGATACACTTTTTTATCACATGAGGATAAATATCAAGATCTTCATCTTCAATTACCAGGTCGAAATTTCCTAATTGGCTACTGAATTTTTTTATATACTTTTCAAAAAAAGCTTGATACTCGCTTAGCTTCCTAATTCCATAACAACATATCAAATCATAAAATTGATGAAATGTACTATTTCCGTTTATTTTAGCCTCGAAGTATTCAAACTCATTATCATCTAAAAAATCCATAAAATTTTTCGTAATCCGAGGCATTGATTCAAAATTATCAATACACTTCTTCAATACTATTCTATATTTCTCATCTGATAGGTCATTAGAGAAATCAGTTAATAAATATACTAATTGATTGTAATAACACATTCCATGTAATAAAATATCAAAATAATGATCTATATGATGATGTAAGTAACTATGTAAATATTCTTGTACCGAAGGATTTTGAAATTTGATAATAATGGTACTCTCTTCTTCAAAAGCTAGTGATTTAATAACCGTTCTCTCTAATTCTGCAATGCATTCCTGAAAACTCTTTTTTTCAATTACATTATCCATTTGTTTCAGGCATCTATTATACATTTCCTTTAGATTATTACTCTGGATGGGTATTGGTGAAATTAATAAAATTATAGATAATAACTTTGCCTCTGTTGATAGATTATTAAATATAGCTTGCCAAAAATTTTCAGGGCACTCTAAATAATCCCAAAAATTTTCCACAAATTCTTGGGGATGTTCTTTTATATCAACATTCCGTAGAAACATTTCAATGATTCGTGGATTATAATTGGCATGCTTTACTATTTTTTTGTGTTCGTGAAACATTTCTTCTGTTTGTTGCCAAGTTAATTTTGACTGTTTTAAATGCCCAAAAAAAATCTTTACTTTTTCAACATCTCTATATTCATCCAACCTACACTCAAGCTTATACTTTTCAACTACGTCTTTAAGGTCTGCATGCTTTTTAAAACCTTGTTTTAAAATATATTCTCTAGTCGTTAATATTAAGACGCTATTTTTGTCGTCTTTTATTCGTTCAATAATTTTTGCCAACCGCTGCTCATCTTTTCCAGAAACTGAACTCTCTTGAAAAATGCTTCCCCAAAAATCATCAAATAAAATAACTTTTTTTTCTTCACTTCTTAATGCCACATAAATATCATCTACCGATTTAACCCAATAGAAAGCTGTATATCTTTTGCTTTGAATAAAATATCTTCCCAGTTGATATGCAATTGAGGTCTTCCCTACTCCAGGTTCCCCTGAAATAAGAACAACTTTCTTTTCCTCAAGTTTTTTTAGTGCATTATTGTATGGTTTCGTCTTCACGAATACTTCCGCTCTTCTCAAGGCTTCCTCAAATTCTCTTGCAGATTCATATAACAACACACCGTGTTGCGTGCTGTTTAACAAATTTTGCAACACATTGGTACTTGGCATCCATAATTTATAGTATTTTTTTTCTATCGATTTATATTTGTCTTGCCCAAGCAAATTATTAAAATCACTTTCACAAAGAATGTCATCGCTACTTTTAATATAAGGATGAAATAATTCTTTAATTTTGTCTTTTTCTAGCCGAGAAAGATCCATTGCTATCGCCAAAATGTACCTATCAGGATTTAATTTTTCGACTTTTTCTCTTTCAACATTTTTGAGATGTCTATATAGGGTTCTATAGTCGCACTTCCATCTTTTCGCTTGAAAAATAATCGTACTGCCTTGGTGAAAGTAGCCTCCATCAATCCCTTGATCCTTTCCTTCTTTATATGACTCTAAAAAAATATTGTCTCTCATTTGTATGACATCTCTTGAGAATTTTTGAAACTCCATAGGTTCTAATAATTTGTGATAGTTATAATTAACCAACGATATTCCTCCGTCCATATAAGTTCCTACTGATAGAGAAATAAAAACATCAAATATGTAGACTCCCTATGCACATCAAAGGCTATAGTAGATTTATTATACAGAAATTTCCTCCACTTTAATATAAATCAATTACATACATGACGATAGAGATTTTTAAGGTTAGGGAAAATAACAGGTTAAAAAATCTAGAAAAGTTGATAAGACAAGAGGGTCGAAGCTCTCAATTTGGAGACGCAAGAGGAAAAGAAGGATAAAGAGCCGAACGAAAATCAGGGTACATGCCTGAAATTCGGTCGACTCAACGGCAACTTATTTTGCTAAGTGGCAGACTTTGTACGGCAGCAGCGGACTATTTTTGTTTTCTGCAACTATTCCCTCACCAGTAGCACACAGCACTCCACATGCCCCGTATGCGGAAACATATCCACCGGCTGCACTTCCTTCACTGTATAACTGTCAGAAAGCACCTTCAAATCCCTTGCCAACGTAGAAGGATTACACGAAACATAAACCACTCTCTCCGGCTGCATCTCCAAAATCGTCGTCAACAACGCCTCATCACAGCCTTTGCGCGGCGGGTCAACCACAATCACATCCGCCCGTATGCCCTTCTCTTTCCAAGCAGGAATGACAACCTCCGCAGGCCCTGCCTCAAACGTCGCATTCTCCACACCATTCAACTGCGCATTCCGATTCGCATCCGCAATTGCTTCCGGCACGATCTCCACACCGTACACATGCTTGGACTTCTGCGCCAAAAAGAGCGAAATCGTCCCGATGCCGCAATACGCATCAATGACCGTCTCCGTACCAGTCGCACCCGCGTACTCCAGCGTCTTGTTGTACAGCACCTCTGTCTGAGCAGGATTGACCTGATAAAACGAACGTGCCGAAATGGCAAACTTGATCGGGCCGATATAATCGTAAATTACATCACTGCCCCAGAGCGTCACGGTCTTTTTGCCAAAAATAACATTCGTCTTATCCGGGTTGATGTTCTGCACGATACTCGTCACGCCAGCTACCTGTGCACGAATCGCTTCCACCAGCTCATCTCGCTGCGGAATCTGCTCCTCAGTCGTTACGAGCACGACCATGACTTCCCCAGTCTTTACGCCCACCTTTACAACCACATGGCGGAGCAATCCGGTATTGCGTACCTCATCATATGCTTTGATATTCAGCTTGGTCGCCGCCTGCTTCACGGCTGCCACTGCTTCATCATTCGCCTGGTGCTGGATGAGGCATTCGTTCATGTCGATGATCGAGTGAGATTTCTCCGCGTAAAAGCCACCGACTAACGCCCCGTTTTCCTCGCCAATCGGTACTTGTGCTTTGTTGCGATAGCGCCACGGATCACTCATACCAAGTGTCGGATGAACGGTAATAGCCCCTTCCCCTTCGACTTGGAAACCGCCAATGCGCCGCAGGTTGTCCCGCACGATTTGCTGCTTGTGACGTAGCTGTTCCTCGTATGCGAGATGCTGTAACGAACAGCCACCGCAACGGTCGTACAGTGGACAGGGCGGCTGGAAGCGATGGGTACTCGCTTCTACTACTTCCGTCAGCTTGGCAAAGCCGAAGTTTTTCTTCACATGATCGACGCGCGCATGAACCCGCTCTCCTGCAAGTGCGCCATCCACGAACAGCGTATATCCTTCAATCCGGCCGACTCCTGCTCCTTCGTGGTTCAGTCCGGTTATCTCCACTTCCACGGTTTGTCCGACACGTACAGGGACGTCCAGCTCCACTTTGGCTGTCGGATGCGGACCGCGCCGCTTCTTTGTTGTCTTCGCCACTATCTATTGCTCCTTTTATCTTGCTCTATAGGTTTTCGTTTTCGCTCCTGGAAGCATGCAGGGATGCACAGCGAAAAGCGGCATCCCCACGGCTATTGCTATTCATTTTACTATCTTCTTACGGGACGAACAACTCGATATGCCCCGGCAATGCTTCCACCACGCAAGGCAACTGTCCGCCCAGCTCTCCGTCCAGATTGAGCTGAACCGTCTCTCCGCCCGGCGAAGTGGCTTTGATGTAATCTGCCTGGAAATACAGGATGTTTGGGTCCTTCAGGTGCTCGCCGCGAACTGCCTGTGTCGCCAAGCGAATAAACTCCGCAATATTCAACTTCTTCACGACGATGACATCTAGCTTGCCGTCTGACAAATCGGCTTCCGGAGCGATGTTGTCAAAACCGCCTACCGAGCGGCTATTGGCGATGAGGAACACCATGATTTCTTCATCCAGCAGCACCTCTTTGCGGCTCTCCAGACGAACACGGATCGGGTGCAGCGACGGCAGCTTCTCCAATCCTTTGACGTAATACGCCATTTGTCCGATTAGCGTTTTCAGCTTGCTCGGGACCTCGTAGGTCAAATTCGTCAGCGAGCCGCCACCCGCGATATTCATAAAATAGCGGTTGTTGATGCGCCCCAGGTCAATGCGTTTTTTCTTGCCCTTGGCGACAATCTCCGTTGCACGCGTGATCGATTTCGGTATACCGACCGCTCGGGCAAAATCATTACTTGTTCCGCAGGGGATTATTCCAAGAGATGGACGTGCTTTATGCTCTGCCATCCCATTGACTACTTCATATATGGTTCCATCTCCACCAGCGGCCAGGATGACGTCAAAACCGCGAGCTACTGCACGAGCAGCTTCTTCTGTCGCATCATCTTCCCCTCTGGTCGCATGGCATGAAGTTTCATATCCGGCCGACTCCATTAAATCGAGGATTTCCGGCAATCGCCGACGCACGATCTCCCGGCCGGAGCTTGGATTGTAGATTAATCTGGCTCGTTTCAAGGCAGATCCCTTCTTCCTTCCCTCGCTCACGGGGGTACTCTCTTCCATCATATCCTGTATAGCCATTTTTGGGAATCGCTATGCTCCATATCGCGTGATAAGATAGAAAAAGATGGAAAACAAGGAGATAGGGGAGACGCTTGTGAAGAAGATCATCGTGGGAGTAGATGTGGGTGGCACTGCAATCAAGATGGCTTTGATTACGCCAGACGGCGAGCTGGTTACAAAAACCCAAGAACCGACGCCTGTTGCGGACGGCGAGGATGGCATTTTGCAAAAAATCGTAGACATGTCTCATGATCTTCTTGGGCAGCATGACTATTCTCTTTCACAAGTCTGCGGAATCGGTGTGGGAGTACCCGGCCCCGTCGATGGCGAGAAGGGAATCGTCTTCCAAGCGGTGAATCTTCACTGGCGCCAACCCGTTTTATTAAAAGAAAAATTGGAAGCCCTTACAGGTCTGCCAGTCGCGGTCGACAACGATGCCAATGTCGCAGCTCTCGGAGAAATGTGGCAAGGTGCAGGCCAAGGGGCGCAAGACCTCGTTCTGATTACACTCGGCACCGGTGTAGGGGGAGGCGTCATTTTGAATGGAAAGGTCATCCATGGCATCAACGGTGTTGGGGGCGAAATCGGTCACATCACCATGACCCCGGATAGCGGTGCCCCCTGCAATTGCGGCAAAACAGGTTGCCTCGAAACATATACGTCTGCGACTGCTATCATTCGTGAAGGGCGCTTTGCAGCTACGAATGGATCAAGCCCGGCGCTTGCCGCTGTACTAGCCGCCAAAGGAAACATTGCCGCCAAGGATGTCCTCGAAGCAGCCGTAGCAGGAGACGCAGCGGCTCTCGCGATTATCGATCAAGTGGCGCTCTATCTCGGTCTCGCTCTCTCTCATTTGGCGAATGTACTGAATCCCGCGAAGTTTATGATCGGTGGAGGCGTGGCTGCAGCCGGTGATTTCCTCTTTTCCCGAATTCGTGAATCATTCAAACGCTTTGTTCCATTCACCTACGTCGTCGAGTCCACAGAGATCGTTCCGGCCGAACTCGGCAATGATGCGGGTGTGTACGGTGCGGGCTGGTTAATCCGCTCACAGATGAACGAATCCTGATCGGGCCACATAAAAAGAAAATGGACGCTCCTGCACGTGAAGTCTCACAGCAAGAGCGTCTTTTTGGTATAACCTTATGAAGAAGCCTGACTGGGTGCCAGCTCTGACTCCCCGCCTTTCCCCGAAACAATCAGCGCAGCACCGACGAGCACTGCACATCCTCCCAACAGTTGGAGCAGGCTAAAGGCTTCGCCAAACAACAACGCCGAAAACCCAAACGTGACAACAGGCTCCAGCGTACTTAGCACCGACGCTTTGGTTGACCCGATCAGTTGCAAGCCGCGGAAGAAAAAACTGATGGCGACCACCGTAGAAAAAACAACGATCCCCAGCAGCGCCCACCACCCTTGTACCGCAAAAGACAGATCAACACCTCCGTCTTTTAGCGCAATGAAAAAAGTAGAAATGGTAGCAAACAGGGCGATGTACGCAGACGTTACATAGGACGAAACGCCCTTTACCACCCGATTCCCCACGACAATATAAACGGAATAAAACAACGCCGCAGCAAGAGCCAACAATACGCCAACTGGCTGAATCCCGCCAAATGACAAGCCGAGCACCAGTCCAAGTCCGACGAGTGTAATCAGCATGGCGATGACAGTCTTTTTCGTCAACCGCTCCTTCTCGACGAAGTAGCTCAATATGGCAACAAACACCGGAAATGTGTACAGCAGCAAAGCCGCCATGGAGGTCGGGATGTACTGCACCGCCGAGAAAAAGCTAAGGGATTGCAGCGTGTACAAAATCCCGCCGAGACAAAACATCGCGAGTACCTGTTTTTTGTCCAAGCGAAGTGACTCCTTGCGCCAGAGCAACAAACCAAAAAACAGGGCAGTCGCCAATAAAAACCGCAAAAACAAGAGTGTCGAAACAGACACACCTGCTTCATAGGCGTACACAGCGAAAATAGACATGACACCAAAGCCAGCAGCCGATCCGAAAATATATAACACACCAACATACAGCGGATTCACAACATTTCACCAGCTTTCTCGAAATGACAGCGACCAAAGAAGCAACAAGGCAGGTTCATTTCCGTGTTCAGTGCTTTAACCCCGCTCCTTCTCTGCGGAATATGCGCGACGCGAGAAAAATAGTGAACACCACATAGACAAGCAAGGAGCCAATCCCCAGGAGCGCATGCATCGGGTCGACCTTGCCATAAAACACTTCCTTGGACAGTGCGACACCGTTAAACACAGGCATCACGTAGTAATGCGCAGGGATGTCGATCGGACTGACTGGCATCAGCATATACGACGGAACCATTGCCAAAAATAGGACAGCACTCATATACGTCTGCCCCTCTTTAAAAGACTTGGCAATCGTACTCAAAACAAGCTCCAACCCTGCAAAGAGCGCCGCCAACAACAAAATCGTCACGATGAGCACCACCAAAGTGGCAGGCGAAAAGAAGGCGAGTGTAAAATGATCTCCTTCCGTCCCCATTGGTCCCAGACGCATGGCCAGGGTGACAGAAATCAGCGATGCTACTGCCCCCATGGTACTCATCGTCATGACAGCCAACAGCTTTGCCGTGAGGATGTGCTGGGCTGCAATCGGCGCCGTCAACAGCGATTCGAGCGTTCCCCGCTCTTTCTCACCAGCGACGAGATCATTCGCTGCGGCCATTCCCGCGGATGCGAGCGAGACTACCAACATCAACGGAATGATGCCAGCCAGCATCCCTCCCGACTTCCTTTCCTCAGAGGCTGCATTTTGAAAGGTGGAGACAATCGGTTGAATCGTCTGCTCGGACAAGCCCGCTTGGTTCAACCTTTTCGCTACGACATCTTTGCTGTAAGCCTCTACTGTCTGCTCGATCAACGTACGGGCATAGACAGACTTTTGATTGGTCGAGTCATAGGCAACCGATAACTGCGCTGTTTTTCCCGCCGCGATCTCCTCATCGAAGCCAGCAGGAATTGTCAAAACAGCGCGTAGCTGCCCCGCGTGCAGTGCTTGCTCTGGATTAGACGGTTCCAGAATTTGAACGGCAGGATTTTTTTGCAAAACCGTAATCAACGAAGATGATCCTTGAACAGCTAACGGGATGTACTCCCTCGCTTCTTTTTCCACATTGCTATAGGACGTTCCCAGCAAAAAGAAGACGAACGGAATGACCAGTAATGGCACTAGAAGCGTCCCCATCCACGCCTTGCGATCGCGAAACAAGTCCATCAGTTCTTTTTTCAATACGGTCCAAACGACATGCGAGCCCATCAGCCTTCGCTCCCTTCCACGACAGCCATGAAAATGTCGTCCAGATCCTCTGTCCCAAACTGCTCGCGTAAAGCATCCAATCCCCCCGCGAACCGCAGTTTACCTTTGTGAATGAGCGCAACCCTTTTGCACAGCTTGTTAATCTCACCCATGTTGTGACTGGAGAACAGAATCGTCTTCCCCTCTTCTTGCAGCTTTCTGACCATTCTTCGAAAGATGGTAGCAGCCGTAACATCCAATCCTGTTGTCGGTTCATCCAACAAAATGACATCCGGATCGTGTACGAGCGTCCGGGCAATCGCTACCTTTTGCTTCATTCCCCGGGAAAAGGCCCCCACTCGCCTGTCAATAAAATCTTCCATCTCGAGCATCCGGCTTAGACTGTGAATCCTCTCTGCAAGCCTCGCTTGCTCTAATCCGTATAGGCGACCGAAATACGCGATATTTTCCCTCGCTGTCAAACGGCTGTAAAGACCCACATCTCCCCCGAACAAGATGCCGATTCTGCGGCGCACTTCAAGCGGTTGCTGTCGAACGGAAAATCCACTAATCTCGATGTCTCCCTCGGTCGGGGTCAAAACCGTCGCCATCATGCGCATCGTCGTTGTCTTACCTGCACCGTTTTCGCCGAGAAGTCCGTATACCTCGCCTGCCTCGACTCGAAACGATACTTGCTGGACCGCTGCGATCTCCTTGAATCGCTTGCTAACATTCTTGACCTCAATCAACAGCAGCCCCTCCTCTCCCGTATTTTCACTAGAATCGTACCTTTAGCAAGTACGACGCCCGCTTTTCTCCCGTAAACGTCACCTGTACGACACCCGTCCGCCCGCGCAAAACCCTCGGTATAGCCCCAGTGACATGAAATTCTCGCCGCTTCTCATCGACTCGCGCGACAGACACGGAGCCTGGGGGCGAAAAGACCTTGTCGCCTTCCAGTGTGTAAAACGAAAGGGTGATTTCTCCTGCTTGCCCGTGGGCCTCTCCCGAAAAACGGATGATCTCCATCATTCCTGAGACCGCTGACACTTCCGTGAGATCAAAAAGCGGGTGACGCAGGTTCGCAAGCGTCTGCCCTTTTTTCCAGTCCTGCAAAAACGCATCAAACTCCTGTACAGCTACCATCCACGCCACCGAGGAAGTCATAGTCGCAGGGACATGCGAAGGTATGGCACCAAACACAAGCGCAGAAGATGTCATCACCAGTGGCAGCCAAATAGAAAACATGCTAATTCCCTCCAATAATTGGTTGCCCTTAGCATGCCCTCACAAAAGTTACCCGTATGTGCCTTTGGCGAATCAGAATCTTTTGACTTTAAAAACGGTAACGCTCGTATTCTACAGCGGATAACGCTCTTTCCACTTAGTCAGGGAAAAGCCTTCAAACAGCGCGACGAAATCCTCCGTATCGTTAATATAATGACGGGTTTCTTTTGCCTCTGGATGCTTTTCTAGAAACAGCGTCGCTACCAAATGGCTGACAGGAACACCTTCTGCCTCTTGATCGTAAATGCCCCGCTCAGCGAGCACTTTGCCAAAATAACGTACATAGGTGACGGTTATTGTTTTTTCTTGACCGTTTTCTTGCCACGTAGCAATGGAACGATCAAATGTATCAGACGGTGATCCACCTTTTCCAGCTGCCACACTTTCTCCTGCAACAGAAACGAGCTTCATGTACTTCCATCCTCCTTTTTCTTCCTGTACGTTCATTATAGGGGAGAGTGGAAATTGTTACAAATTGCTTTGTCGTCTGCCATTGGAAAAACCACTGCCTTTATTTGTCTGCTACACTAAACAAAACGGTTAAAAAAACTCCGAAATTTTTTCGCATCCCGTGTCAGAAAATCCGTGAACCCGAAGTCTACACAGTACATCAACAAATCACGAGGAGTTTTTGCGATGGATCACTTGATAATCAGGCCCAAGACTCATGAGGAACACACCCAGATCGAAGACGAGACTCTGGTAGAACAGGCAAAGGCCGGAGATCAGGAGGCGTTTAGCGAGCTGGTCAGACGTCACCGCTCCAAAGTATACGGCTATGCACGGTCGTATACACAAGAAGCCTTTCTTGCCGAAGACATCGTTCAGGATGCTCTCATTCGCGCCTTTTTGCACCTTGGGACACTGGTGGACAGCCGACGTTTCCTTCCCTGGCTGCATCGGATTGTGCGCAATCAGGCGTACACACGACTTTCGAAGGGGTCGCAAAAAAGGGAAACCGTTTTCTCGAGTCTGGGCAAACAAACGCAGGAGCAGGAACCGACTGACTGGGAGGACCTCGACAGTATTCTGCACAGGCTGGGACGGTCCTGGTCACACTCTGCGCAGAACACCAATCCCGAAGAGGTCATGGTTCGGCGTGAACTGTTTGAAACGATCAGGAGCCTGTTGCACTGCCTCAATCCTCGGGAGAGGCGCATTGTGGAATCTCACTTTTTTGATCATTTGGCCCCTCATGAGATCGCCCACATGTTCCAGATGTCCCAGGCGAATGTCTACCAAGTGCTATCGCGTTCTCGCAAAAAACTGATTCAGGAAAAAACTCGTGTCGTTGTTGATCAATACATGAAGACGAGAAAGGTTGCGGGGAGTATGAAGCAAGAAGTATTGAATAAGCCAGAAGCATTCACGATGCCTACTTGGGTTACTTGCGCAGCGGCACTATACGGATTGGTAGAATCGACCGAACGAAAAATGTCTTTGCCGATGATACTTGGCCTGAGCGGCCACGCCTTTCGCTTGACGATCGTTCCTGGAAATATCCATATTGCAGGCCCGACGATGTTTCACTTTCAACGAGTCTTGCAGCAGGGTTTGAAAAACATGGGCTTTGAATCTCGTGCCGTCACCTCGTATCATCTTTCCTGTGAACCAACCATTAATGCCAATCAAGTTGCTCCCTCGCTATTGAGCCCGGAGGCACGCGAAAAGCGCCAGTTGTCTGTCCTCCTGCCAGAAGCATTGGAACTGGTGCACCGCTCCATCGACAAAGGGCATCCTGTACTTGCTTGGGACCTGTTCATGCCAGAGTTCGGATTGATCTACGGCTATGATGATGAAAAAAGAATGTTTTACGCAGGAGATAACTGCCAAAACGATAGTACCATTCCCTATGAAAGCTTGGGGCGAGGTATCCTCGAGGAGTTGTTTGTCCTTGCCATCGATCATGCGATTCCGATCGATCAACGCACGATGCTCGCAAATGCTCTCCAATCTGCACTCGTTCATTATCGTGGAGAAGAACCGCAGGACCCGAGCTGCGCCAATGGTCTAGCTGCCTATGCTGCTTGGCAGGAAGCCTATGAAAAGGGAACGGTTGAGCCGAATGGCAACGCGTATACGACCGTGATAAACGGGGATGCACGTCGCTACGCCTCTCTTTTCTGGAGCGAAATCGTTGATACGTGGACAGATTCTGTGTTTGATGAGGTTCGTCCGCTGATGAAAGAAGCGGCTAGCTTGTACGGGGCGATTGCCGATGACTTTGACACGTTAAGCAAGCTCTTCCCGTTCCCGGCCGGGGGCGAGCCGAACGATGCAGAGCAGGGCAAGCAGGCTATTGCGTTGTTGCAGGCGATTGAGCGAAATGAGCGCGAGGCTGTATCCGTCCTGGAACAAATTCAGGCTGGACTTGAGAATAAAGCAGGAAAGTAAACCGAAAGAAGTAAGGCGATTTATGGTCGCCTTACTTCTTTTAGGTTATTGCTCCATTCAAACTTCCCGCTTACTGCATCTACGGTTGGCCAGCCCTTATAAGTATCAATTGTATAGACGAGCTGAAGATAAGGAGATTTTTTGCCATTGTAGGTTGGCCAGAAGTAGGACAGCTTGAGCGGAAGATTCTTTGCTGCCAGATCAGCAGCTTGCTGTGCAGTCACAGATGGTTTAAGTACTGGAAGTCCACCTTCCTCGTTCGGTATAGTTGGAGAGAAATATACGACTTGGCCGCTCTTCATTTCGATCACGACCCAATAATGGTGATCGAGCACAGGCAGACCATTTTGGAGCCTATGAAACCTGAATGAATAATTATCTGTATGTCTTTCCTTAACCTGATTTAATTCCATCATCCAGTCGGCCAACACCGCAGGTTTATATGGATCGAATATCTCTACTTGCCATTCATTAGCCGAAATCGAAGCATACGATTCAAGGACGGCAATCGCTTTTTTTAGTGCTTCTTCCCTCGTCAATGGAATAGATAGGTTTTCCTTTCGTGTCCAATCCATAGCATTGATAACCTGTCCAGTAGATTCGTCCACCTTAAGGAGAATATCCACCCCACCACGATCTGTCCAAGAATAAACGAAGTCTCCCCAACTATTCCTTGCATCATAGGGCATATTCGTGAACTTTTTATCTGTTCCAAACAAATTCGTAACAATTTTCTCTGCATCAGCCCGGTTTGAGACAATAAGTGAGTTCTCTTTTGGAGTGATCGTAATGTTCTTCACATAGACAGGATTTCGTTTTCCATCGTCTACGATCTCTAATCCGCTAGGCGCTTCAATCTGCTTTCCTGTTACAGCATCTATAAATGGTGAAGTTCTCCATGCATAATGTATACTCGGTTTGCTGCCGCTCCCTTCCTGAACATATCCGTAGTCGAAATGATCGGGGGTGAATAACTGCTCTATGACGGCTTCTGGTGCCAATGCCGATTTTGGATCAGGAACCTTGGTATCTTCCAAATCAAGTGGATGAAAAGACAAACTTACAAGATGACCTTCGTAATCCGTAATCATGTATATGCCAGTCAGGATCCCTCTATCTACTTCCAAACCATTCAGCATAGCAGGATATTCTATGTACCGAAATCTGACTATCTCGGAACGCTTCTCCTCAATTTGCGATAATTTAGGAGTACCTGTCATTTTCCGTTTATCTGACCATTGTACGGCGAGAAAAAGTTTTTCTGCACGCTGCAATAAAACCTCGTCCGTTACTCTCCCTTTAGCATTCCAAATTTCCAGGGCTGCGTTATAGCTGAGCATTTCCCCGGTTTCCCTATCAAAAACGAGAGAGGCTCCAACGTACTCATCTTTTGGATGGCTCATGTACAAGACTACTTCATTACCCGTCCTCAGTTTAACGGTTCGCACTGTCAACGTTTTTAATTCGGGCTCCAGCTCTTCTAAAGCAGCCACGATTTGAGCGGCGCCTTCCGGGAGGTTGATTTCTTCTGGAGCTGGAGCTGCTGTGCTTTTCAGGAGGATTTCAGGGCTTGCAGCCAATGCCGATCCACTTGTTCCAAAGAGTATCGTTGCTACTGTTAGAACAATTGATAAGCCTTTTATGAACATGTTGATCAAGCCTTTCTCTCTTCCTGTCTCGTATTTCTATACGGGCTACTATTCCTCGGACTCACTCCATTTGAACGATCCGTTTACAGCATCTACGGTTGGCCAGCCTTTGCTGGTATCGAGTTTGTAGGCAAGAATGGGAGCATCATAATCACTGGATGTCGGCCAGATGTAAGTCAGCTTCACCGGTACTTGTTTGGCAAAAATTTCAGCAACCTGCTGGTCTGTTACGGATGGTTTGAGCACAGGATATTTGCGATCCTCTGCGGGAACTGAGGCTAGGAACTCTGCGACTTGTCCTTTCATTGGATCAATAACTACCCCATAGGAATACTCCATGACTGGTATACCGTTTTGTTTCTCAAAAAATAAAAAGCCATACTGCTCGACAGATTTCTTTTCTTCTGTCTCTTGCTTGTTATCCTTATTCGATAGAAGCTTCATAGCCAGTGGATCTTCTGGTTTGATCTGTTCGTACATTTCGACTTGCCATTCGGATTTTTTAGCATAAGGCTCCAAGAAAGCAATCGCTTTTTGTAACGACTGTTCTTTGGTGAGCGGAGCAGGAAGATTTGGGATATGCGTCCAAAATAGATAACCGCCAATCTCTCCTGTCATTTTGTCCTCCACTACCGAAGCGTAATTCACTTCAACATAGTTCGCCCAATAATGATAGATTATGCCATCCTGCTCCTCCTTTCGATAGGTCGGATACGTCTTCTTCGTATCTATTCCAAACAGTCGCTCTAAAATTTGTGTATCCGTTGCATTTTTTTCAATGAATGGCTTTGCCTGGGGCTTCAAGGAAATATTTTTTAGATCAGGAGCATTTAGCTTGCCTTCCCCGTTTTCTTCCCCCCATCCATCAACGATCTGCTTGCCTGTCAGTGCATCAAATACTGGAGATGTTCTTAGCTTATACACTAATCCAGGCTTACCTTCACTGCCTTCCCACACATAACCATACTGGATCCGTTCAGGTGTAAAAATCTGCTTCTGGATCGCCTCTTTTGTGACAGCTTTTTTCGGGTCAGCAACCTGAACTCCCTTCAAATCGAGCGGTTCAAACGAGACCCCGATTAAATGACCGGCGAAATCCATGTCTACGTCTATCCCAAAACGCATTCCTTCTATTTCCAGACCGTTCAACAGAATCGGATAATAGACATTTCGGTATTCAAACGGCTCTTCCTGATCTTCCACGAATGTTGACAATTGTGGGGCATCCGTCATGCTCCGTTTCTTCGATCCAAGCAACTCCTCAACGGCTTTATCGGCTTTTTGCAAAATAGCCTCATCTGTTGCTTTTTCTTTCTGATCCCAAATGATAGTGGCAGCCTCGAAATCAACCATCTCGCCGCTATTGCGATCAAAAAGGATATACGCATCCTCGTGTATGTTGTCTGGATGATGCATAGTCAAGACCACTTGATTTTCATCTTGCTCGGAAATGAAGACTTCCCGCACCGTCAAAGTTTTCAAAGCAGGCTCCAGCTTCTCCAGCGCACCGACAATCTCTACCGCTCGAGCAGGTAGCTTGACTTGGTCTTCGGACGGGTTTTCAGCATTTTTCAAGATCATTTCCGGGCTTGCAGCAAATGCCTGGGCACCCGTTCCCAGCAGCATGGTTGTCACTGCAAAAGCAGCCGTCGCACTTTTCCATTTTTGTGTCATGAACATTTCTCCTAATCAATTATGATAATAGCTACGCATTCTATCTTACTTTTTTTCCACTATTTAGCATAGATCACAGCACAAAAAAACAGCACTTTCCCCCTACAGAGAAAGTGCTGTCGTATGTTTTGCCCTACAGGCTGTTCAATACTTCCTGAATCAACTTGTTGACCATTCCAGGGTTTGCCTTGCCTTTGGTTTGCTTCATGACCTGTCCAACGAAGAAAGCAGCTGCTTTTTCGTTTCCGGACTTGAAGTCTGCCACGGCTTGTGGGTTGGAATTGACCGCATCGACGACGATTTGACGCAGAGCGCCTTCATCGCTGATTTGGACGAGTCCTTTTTCTTCGACGATCTGCTTCGGCTCTTTGCCGGTCTCCACCATCTCTTTGAAGACAGTTTTGGCGATTTTGGAGGAAATGGTTCCGTCCCCGATCAGCTTGATCATCTCACCCAAGCCTTTTGGTGTCATTTTCACATCAGCAAACACCAGATTATTGGCATTGAGGTGTGCCAACAGGTCAACCATCAGCCAGTTCGCTACTAACTTTGGCTCTGCTCCTGTTTTCACAGTCTCATCAAAGAAATCAGCCGTCTCCTTGGAGATCGTAATGACTCCGGCATCATCCCGAGACAGGCCAAACTCGTTCACATAGCGCGCCTGACGAGCATCTGGCAGCTCTGGAATGGTTGCGCGAACCGCTTCAATCCACTCCTCGGAAATCTGCATGCGAACCAGATCCGGGTCTGGGAAGTAACGATAGTCGTGCGCTTCCTCTTTGGAACGCATGGTCAACGTCTTCTTGTTCGCTTCGTCCCAACGACGAGTTTCCTGAACGACCTTGCCACCGGAAGAAACTACCTCCGTCTGACGCTGTACCTCGTACTCCAAGCCCATTTGCACGTTGCGGAAGGAGTTCATGTTTTTCAGCTCAGCCTTGGTTCCGAACTCTTCTTGACCATACGGGCGGATGGAAACGTTAGCGTCGCAACGCAGGGAGCCTTGTTCCATGCGAACGTCAGATACTTCCGTGTACTGAATGATCGCTTTCAGCTTTTCCAGATACGCACGCGCTTCTTCCGGTGTGCGGATGTCTGGCTCAGAAACGATCTCGACGAGCGGTACCCCGACGCGGTTGAAGTCTACGAGAGACTCTCCGCCAAAATCGCTGTGCGTCAGCTTGCCCGCATCCTCTTCCAGATGCAGACGAGTGATCCCAATGCGCTTCGTCTCACCGTTTACTTCGATGTCGATCCAGCCATTGTAGCCGATCGGCTGGTCAAACTGCGAGATTTGGTACGCTTTTGGCGAGTCTGGATAAAAGTAGTTTTTGCGGTCGAACTTGGTCTCGCGGGAAATCTCGCAGTTGAGGGCGAGTGCTGCTTTCATCGCGAATTCTACCGCTTGCTTGTTCGTTACAGGCAATACACCTGGATGTCCCAAACAGATCGGGCATGTATGTGTATTCGGCGGTGCACCAAATTCAGTCGGGCAGCCGCAAAAGATTTTACTGTTGGTCGATAGCTCGGCGTGAACCTCCAAGCCGATGACAGTTTCGTACTTGCTCATGCTCTTACCCCCTCACCCATTCCGGTTTGCGGCCGTAGAAGCCTGCTGTTTGCTCATACGCATGGGCTACGCGCAATACGGTGGATTCGTCAAATGCACGACCTACGATCTGCAAGCCGATCGGCAGACCGTTTTTGGAGAATCCGCACGGCACGCTGATTGCTGGCAGACCAGCCAGGTTTACAGGAACGGTACAAATATCCTCCAGATACATTTTCACCGGATCATCTACGTTTTCGCCTACTTTGAAAGCCGTAGAAGGCGTAGTTGGGTGCAGGATGACATCGTAGTCAGCAAAAATGTTGTTGAAGTCCTGAATGATCAAGGTGCGTACCTGCTGCGCCTTTTTGTAGTAAGCATCGTAATAACCAGAAGAGAGCGCGTAGGTTCCGAGCATGATGCGGCGCTTCACTTCTGGGCCAAAGCCTTGGCTGCGAGATTCCTTGTACAGCTCGATCAGGTTTGCCGCATTGTCTGCACGCACACCATAACGTACGCCGTCAAAACGAGCCAGGTTGGACGAAGCTTCAGACGAAGACAAGAGGTAGTAAGCTGGCACTGCGTATTCTGTATGCGGCATGGAAACCTCGCTCCATGTAGCACCCATGCTCTCCAACTGCTTCAATGCTGCCAGAACAGCATCGCGAACCTCAGGGTCAATCCCTTCTCCGATCAACTCTTTCGGTACCCCGATACGCAGTCCTTTTACATCTCCAGTCAATGCGGACAAGTAATCCGGTACGTCCACATTGGCAGAGGTAGAGTCGTATTCATCATGTCCCGCAATTGCTTGCAGCACATAGGCGGAATCCTCTACGTTTTTCGTCACCGGCCCGATTTGATCCAGCGAGGACGCGAACGCAACCAGACCGAAACGGGATACACGTCCATACGTAGGCTTCAAGCCGACAACGCCACAAAAAGCAGCAGGCTGACGGATGGAGCCACCTGTATCAGAACCTAGTGTGAAATAAAAATGACGCGCAGCCATTGCCGCCGCTGAGCCACCGGAAGAGCCTCCCGGAACGTAGTCGGTGTTCCACGGGTTTTTCGCCGGGAAAAAGCCGGAATTTTCGTTGGAGCCGCCCATCGCAAACTCGTCCATGTTCAGCTTCGCAACGATGACCGCATCGGCATCCTTCACCTTTTTGGAAACAGTTCCGTCATGGACAGGATCGTAGTTCGCCAAAAATTTGCTCGCGCAAGTCGTGCGAACATCTTTTGTAACCAGGTTGTCCTTCAGTCCGGCAGGCAAGCCGTAGAGAAGACCCAGCTCCTCATTTCCCTTGACCAGACGCTCGTCCAATTGACGGGCATGAGCCAAGGCTCCCTCTTCATCTACATGCAGGACGGATTTGATTTCTCCGTCATGCTCCTTGATGCTAGCGATGGAAGCCTGCACCAGATCCGTTACCGAAATCTCTTTTGCGCGCAGGGCGCTATGTATCTCAGACAATCGCTTGTCAAACAGCGACACAGTGGGTTCCTCCCTTCTCGTTATCCAGTAAGTAGGTTATTCGAATACAGCCGGTACTTTAAACTGCCCGTCTTCGTGATCTGGTGCGTTTTTCAGCACGTCTTCACGCGGCAGGGACGGTCTGTTTACGTCTTCGCGCATGACGTTTTTCACGTCTGTCGCATGGCTGGTTGGCTCAATATTGGATGTATCGAGCTCATTCAGCTTGGCTGCAAAATCAAGAATCGCATTCAGGTCTTTTGTGTACCGCTCCGCTTCTTCCTCAGTGAGCTGCAAACGGGCCAAATTAGCTACGTGTTCTACTTCTTTGCGAGTAATGGCACTCATTCTTTCCACCTCCGAATCGTATCACATAACTTTGATCTTACTTGAAAAGTGCAGGTTCAGTCAATTTTCACAGGGATTTCGACGGGGAAAACAAATAATGTTTTCGGCAAAAAAATATTGATCGATTATTAACCAGTAAAAACACTCTGTCCGGCTGTTGTGGTGGGGAGGAAACATGAGAAAACGCTCAGCTTCTAGGTCCACCCACTGGGGGATTGACTGCCCGGCTCCATGAAAAAAAGCGAAACCCGCGTCCAAAGTCGTCCATTCAGGGGGTATCTCAGAGGTGGACGCTAAGAGCTTGTTTCTCTTTTTTTCATTGCGCCTCGGTCGGTGTCCCTAAGATCTTCGCTTATTTCTCCTGTTTCCTCTACGAGCTTTCCGTGTGATTCGATGTTTTAATGCTTTATAAAGATGAAAGAATGTGAGCAGTTACGCTAGAGAAGAATATTTCCAGATGTAGCGACTTGTGGAGTCCTACCCAGCGCAGAAGGGATTAGCGGGAAGTAGAAACGCAACGTGCCCGAGCTACGAAGCGGCTACCACTTTTGCGTTTCCCCGCTAAGCCCTTCGGAGCGGACAGTCTCAGCCCCCGGCAGGACGGAGCCTGGAACCTAGACTGGAAATATTCTTCTCCCCACCACAGCCACATCTATTAGAAAACTAAGAAAAAACAAGTCCAAGGCATATGCCCTGGACTGTAATCTCTTCTCTCGTTTGTTATTCTGGCTTCTTTTTCGCGAGCGCCTGCCCCATCAAGAGAGACTTGCCTTTTTCAATGCCTGTTGCCCATTCGAGCTCGTTGGACTCCAACAGCAAAATGACGGTTGATCCAAATTCGAACCAGCCCAGCTCCGCCCCTTTTTCATAACGAGGTGTCCCAGCAATCTTCTCGTGGGTTTGACGACCGTGTTTGATATTCGTGGTAGCTGTGTTGTAGCAAACCTTCACGCTGCCTACAAACAAGGCTCCTACTTTTACCAAAGCCATGTCGCCCAGGCTATCTGTTTTGATGTGAGTTACCAAACGTTCATTGCGGGCAAACAAACGGTCTACGTTTTCAATCCCGAGTTGGTTAACTGGATAGAGTCTGCCAGGCAAATAACAGTAACAGCTCAAATCGCCCGTTACTGGCATATGAATCCGGTGGTAGTCCCTTGGACTCAAATAAATAGTGATAAATTTACCACCATAGTAACGCTTGGCCTCTTCCTCCGAACCGCCCAACAGCTCAATCACATTGAACTCTTTTCCCTTTGCTTGGATCAAGGTACCTTCGCAAATATCTCCCAACTGCGAAACGGTTCCATCTACCGGGCTGACAATGGTATCTGGGCCAGGTGCAATCGGTCTCGCTGCGGGCTTCAGGCGCCGGGAAAAAAACTCCTTCAGCGTGCGGTATTCCGAAGCTGGCTTTTCTATGATGGACGTATCAATTTGATAGTGCTTTATGTATCGTTGAATGGCTAATCGACTAAAGGGAGTAGCGGTAATTTTGCCCATAGTCCGTGACATCGCGTTTTGTGGCAAGCGATGAATGAGACCTGGGAGCAGCTTTTTGCCCATAAGAAATGCTCCTTCGTAAAACAACAATACCCTTACTTTACCACTTCTGCTAACAGCCAGTAAACCCCGCACTATTACCAGAGGTTCATCATTTTCTTCGAGAGTCTTGCTATACTATAATCATTCTAAGAAGCCACTTATCAGGAGATATCGGTTATGGTGAAGAAACTCGATATTACTACACTTATCAGTCAACATGGTGATATCCTAACCAGTCTATTCGATCATATGTCGGACATGTTCTTTCTCATGGCTGTCGAACAAGATGCGGACGAGGAGTATCAGTTTCGCTATGTCTTGATGAATCCATCCGCTATGCACGTCGCCCAATTGTGCGAGGAAGCATACGGAAAGACGTTTGAGGACGTGTATCCTCATGAAAAAGCCAGCTTATTACAGCACATGTACACACAGGCAGTAAAAAGCGGGAGTCCGATCCACTTTACTGCGAATGGTGACATCATTGGCGAATCCATTCTTTCTCCTGTCTATGATAGCAATGGCGTATGCACGCATGTCTTTTCCATTACCCGCGATGTTACCGAGCGCACAAACCTGGAGTCACAATTGGCCTATATGGCGTATCATGATGTGCTCACGGGATTGCCGAACAGACGCCTACTCTCCGAAAAGCTTCAGCAAGCTCTACGTGCAGCCCAATCAAAAGAGGAGATGGTCGCTGCCCTCTATTTGGACTGTGACCGCTTTAAGGAAATTAACGATACGTGGGGTCATGACACCGGAGATTTGTTTTTGCAAATGTTGGCTACACGCCTCAAGTCATCCGTTCGAGATGGCGATATCGTCGCACGTTTGGGTGGAGACGAGTTTGTCATCGTCCTGACCGGCATACACTCCGAACGTCAGGTTGAAAAAATTGCGAATCGTATCCTGCTTGCGACTCAAGAGCCGTGGATGATCGAGGAGCGAGCCATCCCGTTTTCGACGAGCATAGGCATTGCCCTCTACCCGGCATCTGCAAGCGAAGCCGAACAACTGTTGAGCAATGCAGACAAAGCACTTTATCAAGCCAAAAACACAGGGCGCAATCGCTTCTTTTTCTTTGACCACATTTGATTATTGACTGTAAAACAAAAACACTGCCAAGACGGAGAACAGCAAACTCACCACATACAGAATGATGACCGTCTGCTTCGTAGACAACCCCCGGGACATGAGCCGATGATGAACATGTCGACGATCCGCTTGGTACATGGGGGAACCTGCCAAAAGCCGACTGATCATGACCTGTACAGTGTCTATTATGGGTAAGCCTACTGCCAGCACAGTCACAACTAATGAAATGAGCGTAGCCCCTTTCATCGTTCCTTCCAACGAAATCACACCGAGAGCGAATCCCAAAAACATCGATCCCGCATCACCCATAAAAATTTTCGCCGGATAGAAATTAAAGCGTAGAAAAGCGAGTGCAGCACCTGCCAGTGCAACTGCCAATAATGCCGTTAATTCTTGACCCTTGAGCATCGACAAAAAGAACAAGGTCACCGCTGAGATCACGGTAGCACCGGCAGCAAGTCCGTCCACCCCATCCAAAAAATTCACCATATTGATCAAGCCGACGATCCACAGCACGGTCATCATCAGAGAAACCAGGATTGGAAATGAGACATACATCCCTTCCTCTCCCCCCAGCCACATGAAATTGATTCCCCGAAAGCGAATATCCATGAGGAATGTCATCGTCGCTACCAATAACTGCACCATCAGCTTCGGCAGTGCCGGAAACTCTTTTTTCTTCGATTTGTAGGTATCGTCTACCCATCCAATGACCACCAGTATAGCCCCTCCAACTGCCAAAACTGCAACGGTTTTTTGCGCCCCTGCAAAAAAAGTTGACACCAACAAGAGACCGACGAACATCGCCAAACCACCAGATAATGGGATTGGTCGGCTATGTCCCTTTCTCCCCTTGGGCATATCCAGCAGCTTTGTTTTCCAAGCCAGCCAATTTGCTACTGGCATTAACAAATACACAACAAAAAACGAGGAGAGTCCTGACACGATATAAGTAAACAGCTACCCTCACCTGCTTTGCCCTTCATTTTGTCCTTAGTGTGGACAAAATGGGAACAAAAAAGCCGCCTCTGTAAAAGAGGCAGCCTTTTTTATTGCGTAGCTTACAGTTTTTCGGAAACCATTTTTGCTTGTGTGAAGAGCAGGAGATAGTCTGGTCCACCCGCTTTGGAGTCAGTACCGGACATGTTGAAGCCTCCGAATGGATGTACGCCCACCAAAGCGCCTGTGCACTTGCGGTTGAAGTACAGGTTACCTACGTGGAACTCTTCGCGAGCGCGCTCCAGGTTCTCACGGTTGCGGCTGATGACAGCGCCAGTCAAGCCGTACTCGGTGTTGTTCGCGATTTCCATTGCATGATCGAAATCGTTGGCTTTCGCGAACGCTACCACTGGGCCAAAGATTTCTTCTTGCATGATGCGAGCTTGTGGATCTACATCTGCAAATACAGTTGGCATGATGAAGTAGCCGGATTCTGGACCTTTTTCGCCACCCGCAACTAGTTTGCCTTCTGTTTTACCAATCTCGATGTACTCGAGGATTTTGTTGTATGCTTTCTCGTCAACCACAGGACCTGTGTAGAAATCGTTAGTTCTGATGTCGCCCACAGTCAGTTGTTTGGTCAGCTCTACTACGCGGCCCAGTACTTGGTCGTACACGTCTTGGTGAACGATAGCACGGGAGCAAGCGGAACATTTTTGACCAGAGAAACCGAATGCAGAAGCCACGATGGACTGTGCAGCCAACTCGATATCGCAGTCGTTGTCAACAACGATGGAGTCTTTACCGCCCATTTCAGCAACCAGACGCTTCATCCATTTTTGACCTGGACGATGTTTCGCAGCCAGTTCGTTGATACGCAGACCTACGTCACGGGAACCTGTGAAGCTGATGAAACGAGTCAGGTTGTGCTCTACGAGGTAATCTCCGATTTGGCTACCGGAACCTGGTACGAAGTTTACAACACCAGCTGGTACGCCAGCGTCTTCGAGAATCTCCATGAATTTCGCAGCGATTACTGGAGTGGTAGAAGCAGGCTTCAATACGACAGTGTTACCCGCTACGAGAGCTGCTGTCGTCATACCAACCATGATCGCCAGAGGGAAGTTCCAAGGCGGGATAACGATACCTACACCGAGTGGAACGTAGTACAATTCGTTGTCCTCATCCGGGATACGTGGCAAGTCATGGCGCTGGGACAGCTTATCCATTTGACGGCCATAGTATTCCATGAAGTCGATTGCTTCTGCTGTGTCAGCGTCAGCCTCTGCCCAGCTTTTTCCTGCTTCTTTTACGAGCCAAGCAGAGAACTCATGCTTACGGCGACGCAGGATTGCTGCTGCTTTATACAGATAGCGGGAACGTGCTTGTGCAGGCACCTTTTTCCATGTTTCGAAAGTGCTAGCAGCTGTTTGGATCGCTTTCTCAGCCAGTGCTTGGTCAGCCTGGGAAACAACGCCCACTACTTGTTCTTTATTAGAAGGGTTGAAGGAGTTGGATTTCTTTTCCGTTGTGATGCGTTCTCCGCCGATGATAAGCGGATACTCGCGGCCAAGCTCACTTTCTACCTTAGCGAGCGCTTCTTCAAATGCCTTTTTATTTTCTGGCAGACTAAAATTGGTAAACGCCTCGTTTTTGAATTCCACTTGCATCTGTGACGCCTCCTTATCGATATCTTCCATGTTCGGATCACTCATAAAACATATGCAAGGATCATACCAACAAAACCATTAAAGGCTCGACTCTATTAGTGTTTGCATTTTTGCAGAAAAATCACCGACAAGTTTCAACAAGTATTCCGAACACTTTTGTACACACATCGTTCAACATTTCACACATTTGTTCAATCCACTATCTTTTGTGTACAAAAAAACACCCGACCTCCTCACCTTCTCAGGTGATCATTCGGGTGTTTGATGCTTTTCCTTATTGTCTGTAAATATGCATATACGGCTCACCACTTGTCGGTCGAATGTAGAGCGACAATGGTTTGTTCATCGACTGTACGTACAGGTTCACGTGAACGCTTTTGTCGAAGAGCTGATTAATGCTTCCTGCTGCAAATTGCGTAAACTGCAATACCTCTGTTCTGGAATCATACTCTGCCGTGGCGGTAATCGTGATTTCCGTGAGCTTACCGTCCATGAAACGTCCCAGACCCGTCATCCCGATATATTCAGGGAAATAGCCCTTGGATTGGCGCATCAGCTTGTCGTACTGCAACGACTGCTCTGGGTATTTCTGCTCAACCTCTGGACTTGGGAACAGGAAATATTCCTCTTCGATCGGCAGCCACTTTGAGATCGCTGCTTCATTCGCCCCTACTGTTCCTGACATGATGAAGTGCCCCGGCACCAGAGTAGAATTCGCCTCCGGTACTTGATACATCAAAACCAGGATCGGAACTTCCGGACTGGTACCGCGCACAGACTGCACGATACGAGCTGCGACCTGCTGGCCTTTTGCTTGCAGTTCTTGCGTCGTGTACACCTTGTCCTGGCCGGTTGCATCCTGATAGTTCGGCGAAAGCGACAAGCCCAACACCATGCCAGCCAGGCTCTTATCCTTCTTGCTCAGGTAATCATGCTCCAATACGTGCACGAGAATTCCGTTTTTCTTTTTCCCGTTTGCCCCAGCCGTCTTTTCCTGTGCGATCCACTGGGTGACTTGCTCTTTTTTAATCACTTGACCTTCTTGGAAATAATAATCGGACGTCGGGAATGTCTCCCGAGCGAACTCCATTAGGCCTAATTCAAGGTGGCTGAAATCGATGCGATATTTCGTATCAGCAAGCATTCCTCGTGTCTGGTTTGGCTGGTACGGGGTAATGCTGCCGTAGTAATCCTCGGATACTTCCACTACCTCCGACAAGGACGGTGTAGTAGGCTCAGGAGCTTTGTCCTTGCCCCCAGGTATCAACGAGCAGCCAGTCAATGCCATCACAAGAAGTACAGCTGTCAAGAACCTGCATCCTGTCAAAAACTTCACTTTCATAGATTACTCCTTTTCGTATCCAAAAGTGGGCGATGTACAAATCATTCGTTCCACTTGATCCATCGATTGTCTTCGAGTTTGTAGATCAATGCCGATTCGCCAATTCCCACCCATTTTGTATCCTCGCCACCTGAAGCAAGGACAATCAGCTTTTCCGGTGAACGAGCATCAAGCAAACGCCATTCGCCCTTGATTTTCTCATAGATACCTTTTTCGGTTGCGACAGCGAGAGTGCCAGTTCGTCTGTTAATGGCGAGCGAATAGATCTGCTCTGCTCCGGGAATCTCCTCTGTCTTCCACTGCCCCTCTTCATTATAGAGCAAGCTGAATTGGGCCGCTACATAGAGTCGGTCTTGTTCGGGATCAAAGTCCATGGCAAATACTTCCTGATCCATCGGCTGCCATAGGCTCCAAGATTGGGCCTCGTCCGTCGATTGATAAATGCCTTCACCCGAGACAAAAGCAAACAGACGTACTTCGTCTCCTTGGCGACTCCCCACAAAGCTGCTGATATTCGCAGGCTCTGGCAACCCGTTGTTGACAGTAGCCCACTTTTTACCGCCATCTGTCGAATGAAGAACCCCATCAATCCCACCGACAAATATTTGCTTCGGATCATCCGGGTCCACAAACCAACCTTCGATCGTATACTGCTGTAAATCTGTCGAGAGAGATCCCCACGATCCACCCCCAACCGAGCTATACAGCCCTGAATTGGTACCAACCCATATTTGCTTATCATCATCGGTCATCATCAGATTGTGAATGGTTGCTCCCTGCTCCAATACGTCCTGATAGGTCAAGTTCCCTTGTAGAGCAGCAGCTGTAACTGTTTGAGGATTCGTATTGGATTGTTCACTGCCAGTACTGCTGTTATTTCCACAGCCAACCAATTGCAGCATGGCTATTACACCGATTCCCCATTTCAGGAAGCTATTCATGCTCTTCACGTCCCTTCCCTTACTCATCCGTTGTCGCCACCGTTTTCTTAGGCGTTGCTCTCCAATACTTGCAGGAAGCCTGCTTCGTCCATAACAGCCACGCCTAGTTTTTCTGCCTTCTCCAGCTTGGAGCCGGCCTTTTCGCCTGCAATTACCAGGTCTGTCTTCTTGCTGACGCTACCCGTTACCTTGCCACCCAAGCGCGCAATCGCTTCCTCTGCTTCTTGTCGCGACATTTGCGTCAAGGTGCCGGTCAAAACGATTGTTTTTCCTGAGAATGGGAGGTCTTCGCCACTTTCAATGCGGATTCCTTTGTACTCCATGTTCACTCCGGCCGCTCGCAGTCTCTCAATAACTGCCTGAGCCTGCGGCTGTGCGAAGTAGTTCACGAGACTCGCAGCCATTTTCGGCCCGATCTCATCGATTTGCGTAATCTCTTCTTCGGATGCCTGCATAATGGCATCGATAGTGCCAAAATGCTCCGCGAGAACACGTGCCGCTTTGGCTCCGACCAAGCGAATACCAAGACCGAACAATACGCGCTCCAGCGAGTTCTCCTTGCTCGCTTCGATAGCCGCAAGCAAATTATCTACGGACTTTTCACCCATGCGCTCCATGCCCAGTAGAACATCGCGCTGCTGGTGCAAATAATACAGGTCAGCGACACTGTGGATAATACCGTCACGATACAGCTGGGCTACGACCTTTTCTCCCAAGCCGTCAATGTTCATGGCCGTGCGGGACACGAAATGAATCATGCCTTCACGGATTAGTGCCGGACACATTGGATTGATGCAGCGCAGTGCCACTTCTTCCTCCAAGCGTACCAGCTCACTCCCACATTCGGGGCAATGCGTTGGCATGGCAAACGGTACTTCATCTCCAGTACGACGCTCAGGCAAGACCGCGATAATCTCCGGGATAATGTCTCCGGCTTTTTTGACGACAACATGATCACCGATAAGAAGACCTTTTTCCCGAATAATATCTTCGTTGTGCAAGGAAGCTCGCTTCACGGTCGTACCTGCCAAACTGACTGGCTTCAATAAAGCAGTCGGGGTGACATTTCCTGTGCGCCCTACAGATACTTCAATGCCTTCGAGAATCGTAACTGCTTCTTCGGCAGGGAACTTGTATGCGATAGCCCAACGCGGACTTTTCGCAGTAAATCCGAGCTCCTCCTGCTGAGCGTAACTGTCGACCTTGATCACCATGCCGTCGATTTCATAAGGCAAATGAGGACGCTTCTCTGTCCAGCCCGCAATAAAAGCGAGCAATTCATCGACGTCGTTAAATACACGTCGCTCCTGATTCACCATGAAGCCGAGCGTCTCCAGCAAATCAAGCCCTTCACTGTGAGATTCTACTGTCTCCCCTTGCAAATCACCAATGCCATAAATAAACGTATCCAGTTGACGGGATGCGGCAATTTTCGGATCAAGCTGTCGGAGCGAGCCTGCTGCGGAATTGCGCGGATTGGCAAATAACGCTTCTCCTCGCTCCTCGCGCTCTTTGTTCAGCTTTTCAAATGCTCCCTTGGACATGTAAGCCTCACCGCGAACCTCAAGGGTTAACGGCTTCGTCAGCCGCAAAGGAATGGAACGAATCGTTTTCAGGTTTTGTGTGATGTCTTCGCCTGTTGTTCCATCTCCACGGGTAGCCCCGCGAACGAACAGCCCATTTTCATAATGAAGGGACACGGCCAGACCATCAATTTTCAGTTCAGCTACATAACGGACAGCCTGACTGCCAACGGCCTGACGCACCCGGCGGTCAAAATCCCTGATGTCCTCCTCATTAAAGGCGTTGCCGAGACTGAGCATCGGTGTCTTATGAACGACCTTTTCAAAGAAGGGCAACGGTTCTCCCCCTACACGCAAGGAAGGAGAATCAGGAGACTGCAAATCAGGGAAGCTCGTTTCTAGCTCCTTTAGCTCCCGCATCAATTGATCGTATTCCTGGTCAGAAATCTCAGGTCGATCCTCTTCATGGTAAAGACGATTATGCCGCTCAATTCGTTTCGCTAATTCTTTAATTTTTGTTTCCGCCGTCAATCGATCCATTTCGTTCATCCTTTACATTTGCGATTGGCTGTATTTGCATTTGCATTTGCACACTATCCTTTTTGAATAGGGGCGAATTTCGCTAAAAGCTTTTTAATGCCAGTCGGGCTTGGGAAAGCAATGTCGAGCTCCATGTCGTCACCCGTTCCTTTTACTTTGACGACCGTACCGTTGCCCCATTTTCCATGCGCCACTCTGTCGCCAACCTTCCAATCAACGCCGGCTCCCTGACCGTGTCCAGGCAGTTTTTCACCCGCCGGACGAGTAAATGTAGCAGGTGTGCTGCTTGCGGTTCGCTGACCCATGCCAAATTTCGGAGCAGAGCCTGCTTGTGAGGAGGACGCTCCAAACGGTCTCGCTCCTGTGTCACGTCCGAATGCACTGCCATCCCGTTGTCCAAATGCACTGCTGCGTCCACCGCCAAAGCTTCGGTCCGCTGCCGCTGGATTTCCTTCCAACAGCTCAGCCGGAATTTCTTGCAGGAAGCGAGACGGCGCATTCACATTGGTTCGTCCAAACAACGTCCGCATACGGGCACATGTCATGTACAGACGCTCCTCCGCCCGTGTAATTCCCACGTAAGCCAGTCGGCGCTCTTCCTCCATCTCGGCATCGTCAAACAAAGAGCGGCTATGCGGGAAGACACCTTCCTCACAACCAACCAGGAACACGACAGGGAACTCCAGTCCTTTGGCGCTGTGCAAGGTCATTAATACAACCTGCCCCTCTGCCGATACTTCCTCCTGGGCACCATCGTCTCCCAAGGAATCGATGTCTGCCACCAGCGCGAGGTCAGTCAGGAAGGCCAGCAAGCTCTTGTCTTCATTTTTGCGCTCGAACTCCTGGGTTACAGACAGGAACTCCTCGATATTCTCCAGACGAGCCTGTGCTTCCAGCGTTTTTTCTTCTTTTAAAGAATCGCGGTACCCAGAGCGCTTCAGCACTTCTTCCACCAGCTCTGTCACACTCAAGTAATCAGTCATTTGCATCAAGTTCGAGATGAGATCATTAAAGGACAGAATCGCATTCGTCGTACGTGAAGGCAGCCCCATATAAGCCGTCTCCTGAATCGCTTGGAAAAGGGACTGACCATTTGCGTTCGCATACGCTTGCAGCTTGTCTACTGTCGTATCCCCGATATTACGCTTCGGTACGTTGATGATGCGCTGCAAGCTGATATCGTCATCCGGATTGGAGATGAGACGCAAATAAGCCAAGATGTCCTTGATCTCTTTGCGATCGTAGAACTTGGTTCCGCCGACGATGGTGTACGGCATATTCGATTTGATGAAAACTTCCTCGACCACACGAGACTGTGCATTCGTCCGATACAGGATTGCGAATTTGTCATAGCGCTTGTACTGTGCCATCTGCTTGCGGATCGTATCGACGATAAAATAAGCCTCATCGTGCTCGGAATCACCCTGGAAGCACATGATCTTGTCGCCGCCCGGATTCTCCGTCCAGAGCTTCTTTTCCTTGCGCAGCTTGTTGTTGGCAATGACCTGGTTCGCCGCCTGCAAAATCGTCTTGGTGGAGCGATAGTTTTGCTCGAGCTTAATGAGCTTGGCTTCAGGATAGTCTTTTTCAAAGTTTAAAATGATCGAGATGTCGGCACCGCGCCATTTATAAATACTTTGGTCAGCATCCCCCACGCAGCATACATTTCGATACTTGTCTGCCAGCATGGAAATCAAAAGGTATTGCGCCCGGTTCGTATCCTGATACTCGTCAACGTGAATGTATCGGAATTTCTTTTGATAAAACTCCAATACTTCCGGCACTTCTTTAAACAGACGAACCGTCGTCATGATCAGATCGTCGAAGTCCAGCGACTGGTTGTTTCTCAGCTTTTTCTGATAAGCCGTGTAAACCTTGGCTGCCACTTGTGCAAATGGATCGCCCGCCAGACGCGTATACGTTTCTGGATCGGTCAGCTCATTTTTCGCTCCGCTGATCGCTGCCAAAATCGAACGCGGCTCATACTGCTTCGGATCGATGTTCAATTCTTTTAAACATTGCTTGACGACAGACAACTGGTCACCGGCATCCAAAATGGAAAAGCTGCGATTGATGCCGAGTCGGTCGATATCCCTGCGCAAAATCCGCACACACAAGGAGTGAAACGTCGACAGCCATGCATCCTGCGCTGCCGCTCCGCCAATTATGGCAGCCACACGGTTTTGCATCTCCCGCGCTGCCTTGTTGGTGAAGGTGATCGCCAAAATGCTCCAAGGCGCTACCTGTTTGGCACTGATCAGGTATGCGATGCGCTGAGTCAGTACTTTGGTCTTGCCGCTACCCGCACCGGCCAAAATCAAGACGGGGCCTTCTGTTGTAAGGACTGCTTCCCGCTGCTCCGGGTTCAGCCCTGCTGTGATACGATCTGCAAAAGACATATGTATAAATCCACCTTTCCACGTTCCCTAGACGAAAGCATATGTTCCTATTTTCGCACAGATCGCAGTGGAGTTCCAGTTCGTATCCCGAACAGGAAACATCATCCTTTCGGTAAAAATGGCTCGTACATCAAATAAGCCCGATTCTGCGTCAGCCATTCTTGCTCCACCCATTCTCCTTCCAGCGTATAAACATCACGATACAATTCATTCTTCCGTTCATACCCTCCCCAAATCGATGGATGTATCTCATGTTCTTTCTCGATAATGACATACGTCCGTGTCGATGGCATGTCTGACCGCCATTCCCCTACCAAATGCGTATCGGTCAGGTAGACATGCAGTTGAAAGGGTTGGGTCGTCCGGTTGGCGATTTGCAAATCCAGATAGTTATAGAAACAAGTCGCTCCACTTCCGAACGGCTGTGTCCGATTCGAATCGGGAAAAACATCGTAGCTATGACGATGTCGTTCCGTGATTGTCAATGGTGTATGCAGGGTCATCCAGTACAGCAGATTGGAGAGCTGACAAAGCCCTCCGCCAACTCCGGCCGTGATGCGTCCCTGTGAGAGCAGCATACCCTCTACATAGCCTTTGCTACGGGTCGGCTTGCCAATCTGCTTCCAGTACGAAAAGGTTTCTCCGGGATGAATGAGCAATCCGTTCAGTCGTGCAATGGCCAGACGCAAATTGATCACTTTGTTGTGCTGCATCCACATTTCCACGTTCTGCAAAGGGCGTAACAAAATCGTTTGATGAGAATAATGGACATAACGCAACAAATCGCTTCTTTTCTCCTGAGCGAACCTCGTTTGACCAAATGTCCATTGTACATACCTTTTCCAACGAAAATAGGCCATGCCTGCTGCCAGACGCCACTTTCCCCGTACGATCGGTTTCATTGTGCACCCCGACTTCCTGATTATTACAATAGACGCATGAATTTGGGATGAAGTTGCGGTCGAATACGGGAGATCCCCTCACTTCTTACACTTTTGTAAGTAAGACGTAAGCAAATGCCCTTTCTCCACCATCCCCTGATGAGCTAGGATAGGAAAAGTGCGCGAATCGGACGACGAACACCGAGAGAAGGAAGTGATGGGATTGAAAGAAAACGCACCGACCATGAATCAACGAATTGATACATTAGATACCGTACGAGGCTTTGCTTTAATGGGCATTCTCCTCGTCAACATCGTGGCATTGCTGTATGCACAGACACCTGAGATAGGAAGTGTGGACCACTGGCTGTTCCAGTTTTTCAATTTCTTTGTGGAATCTCGCTTCTTCGTGATCTTTTCCTTCTTGTTTGGCGTGGGCTTCTATATATTCATCAATCGAGCAAAAGCAAAAGGCGCCAACAGCACCGTTTTGTTCATTCGGCGTCTGATTGCGCTACTCGCTCTTGGCTATGTGCATAAAATGTTTCACCCTGGCGAAGCACTTTTCATCTACGCCATCTTCGGCTTCATCTTGCTGCCTTTTTATCGATTGAAGGCGCGAACCAATCTGATCATCGGGCTTATTCTATCAATGGCTGTCTGTGCTACCGGCTTCAAGGCGCTTTTGGTGCTTCCGTTGTTTATTTTGGGACTGGCTGTCGGGCAGTACGGGGTCTTTCAGGACATTCCGAGATTTTTGCCAGTGATTAAAAAAGTGCAGGGCGTGACCTTCGTCCTTTCGTTAATCGGCTTGTTTATCCAATACCGACTGACTCCAGCAGATCCGGCAATGGGTGGGGCGAATCTGGTTGTAGACGATACCGTGTCAGAAGAAACCCTTCAGCAGTTGATGAATTACACGATTGCCTTGACCTCCACAGGTCTTGTCATGGCTGCTTTTTACACGACGACCTTGATTCGGCTGCTGCAAAATAAAACCGTCCAGACCGTCCTCTCTCCGCTGACCAGCTACGGTCGCATGGCTTTGACAAACTACGTCGGACAAACCGTATTGATCCTTGTAGGAAGCTATTTGTTCGATTGGTTTGGCAATCTCGGCTACCTGCAAACGACACTGATCTGCCTCGGTATCTACGTATTGCAAATGGTAGTTAGTGTACTTTGGCTGTCTGTCTTCCGCATGGGGCCACTTGAGTGGGTATGGCGATTATTTACGTATATGAAAGTCACACCGCTGCGAAAATAAACAATCAAAGACCCCAGAAAAGCTGCCTGACAGCCAATCCGGGGTCTCTTTTTATAATATCGGAAAGTGTAAACATCTTCGAGTTTCCTCCCGATATTACGGAAAACATTCCGACAATACGCGGTCGCTCATCCTTGAGCAAGCCTCGAAAAAGGTTTTCTTATTTTTTCGCCAAGTATTTGCGAATGTCAAAAGCAACGGCTGCCACAATGATAAGTCCTTTAATGATGAGCTGCCAATACGGGCTGACTCCGATAAACGTAAGACCGTAGTTAATGACGCCAAAAATGAGGACACCCGCAAGCACACCTGGAACGGTACCAATTCCGCCGGACGTCGATACTCCACCTACCACACAGGCTGCAATCGCGTCCAGCTCGTACATGTTTCCGTAGTTGTTCGTCGCGCCACCAGTCCTTGCTGCCTCCAGAACGCCTCCGAGTCCATACAGGGCACCAGCAATGGCATAAATAATCATGAGGTTGAAAGCGACGTTGATCCCGGAAACAGTGGCGGCCTGCATGTTGCCTCCGATGGCGTACATGTTTTTTCCAAGCCGTGTTTTGTTGAAGATCACCCAGACGATGAACGCAACCATGATCGCAATGATGACGATATACGGAATCGAATACGGGCCACTCGGGCCGATGTACCCGGTCCCAAGCTGATTAAAGTCACTGCGCAGTCCAGCAATTGGCTGGGATTGATTGGGCTCCATATCAAAATAGATGGAGTTGAACCCGTACACAATGACCATCATGCCCAACGTCGCGATAAAAGGGGGCACACTAAAACGAGACACAATAATGCCGTTGATCAGGCCAACCAGCAAGCCCGCAGCAATCGCGATGAGAATAGGGATAAGCAACGGCAAATCGGGTAGATCCGGGAAAAACCTCCGGGGATAGTCTTGGCTTTGCAGCATCGAGGCGGAGATGACAGCCGTCAACCCGACCACTCGCCCCGCTGAAAGATCCGTTCCGCCTGTAATCAAAACAAACGCAGCACCCAAGGCAATAATGGCGCGAGTTGAGGATTGCAACAAAATATCCCGAAGCGTTGTAATGGAAAGAAAATTGGGATCGTAAATCGCGATTCCCGCAATCAACAAAACCAGAACGATATAGATGGCATTTTGCGTAACAAAGCCTTGCACCTGTTTAGCAGACAACGAAGACATGCCTGTTCCCCTCCTTTCTCATGCAAGATGCTTGGTAGCCAGCCGCATGATCTCTTCTTCGGATGCCGCTGTACCTGACAAAAAACCGGAGAGCCTACCCTCGCACATGACCATGATTCGATCTGACATTCCCAGCAACTCCGGCATTTCCGAGGAAATCATGATGATGCCTTTTCCCTGGCTCGCCAGCTCCGCGATGATGGTATAGATTTCGTATTTGGCGCCGACATCGACTCCACGCGTAGGTTCGTCCAGCAATAAAATATCCGGATCAGTCAAGAGCCACCGCGCCAGCAGAACCTTTTGCTGATTGCCTCCTGACAGGTTTTTGATCAGAGCTTTCATAGAGGGAGTCTTGACGCGGAGCATCTCAATGCTGCGGCTGACATCCGCTCTTCGCTTACGTTCATTGAGGAGTAGAAAAGGTGTTTGGTAACTGGCCAAATTCGCAATGACCGTATTTTCCAGAATCGATAAGACAGGAATGATGCCGGTGACTCGCCGCTCCTCCGTCAAGAGCGCCATTTTGTATTTCTTCGCATCCTTCGGTGATTTGATCCGTACCTCCTGACCGTTGATCGACACTTTTCCTGCTGAAACCGCGCGCAGTCCAAACAATGCCTCAATCAGCTCTGTTCGTTGTGCGCCTACGAGGCCACCTACTCCTAAGATTTCACCTTTGCGCAATTCAAACGACACGTGCTGAAAGGACTGGGAAAATGGAGAGCTCAGCCCCTCTACCTTCAAGATCGGTTCTCCTGGCATATTGGATCGACTCGGGAAACGCTGTGTCAGGTCCCGTCCGACCATTTTGGAAATGATCAGATCTGTCGTCAGCTCGGCTGCACGCCATGTTCCAATGAGCTTGCCATCGCGCATGATCGTTACGTCATCCGCAATCCGCAAAATTTCTTCCATCTTGTGTGAAATATAGATGATGGCGACACCTCTGCTCTTCAGCTCGCGGATGATCGCAAATAGCTGCTCCACCTCGTTACCCGTCAGGGAAGATGTCGGTTCGTCCATAATGATCACTTTGGATTGGTAGGAGACAGCTTTGGCAATTTCAAGCGACTGTACCTTGGATACAGACAAGTCACGGACAACAGCGTGCGGATTCAGGTCCATCCCCAGATCAGCAAACAGCTTCTTTGTATCCACAAGCATTTTTTTCTCATCCACAAACGGAAAAGGCCCGATTCTTTTGACAGGAAAACGTCCTAGCCATATGTTTTCCATGACATTGCGAAAGGGCACCGGATGCAGCTCTTGATGAATCATGGAGATGCCGTGTCCCAGCGCGTCCTTTGAACTGCTCATCGTCACCCGCTCATTGTTTAATACGATTTCCCCCGCATCTGGCCGATAAATTCCGAAGAGACACTTCATCAGGGTGGATTTGCCTGCTCCATTCTCTCCCATCAGTGCATGGACTGTTCCGGGACGGACTTGTAGCGTGACATCATCGAGTGCCTTGACCCCCGGAAATTCTTTATGAATGTGGTTCATTTCCAACAAAAACGCATGCTGGCCCATGTGAATGCCCTCCTTTTTGCAAAATCATCCCCATCACTGAAACAGGAGAGTCGGATTCGTCTCTTCACCGACTCTCCTGCTTCTTATTTCGCGTCGTTCATGTTCTCCTTGGTGATTTTTTTGTAGGGCACCCATACGTACTTGCCGTCCGTAATGTCAAAGCCTGTGGAATCTTTCGTTGGCGTTTCACCCTTCGCCAAAGACGCCGCGATGCTAAGCGTTGCTTTTCCCTGGTTATTCGCATCGTTGAGGACCGTTCCGAGCAAGGTTCCCGCCTCTAGCTCCTTCAGTGCAGGCGCTGTGGCATCCACGCCAACAACGGGCATGTACTTGCCATTGGCAAAGTAGCCGGATGCCTTCAGCGCTTCGATTGCCCCCAGTGCCATATCGTCGTTGTTGGCAAGAACGGCTTCGATCTTGTCACCGGAAGCTGCGAGGAAGGCGGCCATCTTTTCCTGCCCTTTGACGCGATCCCACATGGCCGTATCTTCGGCGACCTTCTCTACTTTAATCCCTGCATCTTCAATCGCCTTCACCGAAAACTTCGTCCGCAGCTCAGCATCCTGATGCCCTGGCTCGCCTTTTAACATGACGTATTGGAGGACGCCATCCTTGTTTTTATCTGCTTCCGGATTTGCCTTCCAATAATCGACAATCAACTGCCCAGAGATCGTGCCGGATTCCTCCGCTTTTGCTCCCACGTAGTAGACCTTATCCCACTTCTGCATATCCTCTGGCATCGGCTCACGGTTGAAGAAGACGACAGGAATATTGGCTTGCTTCGCCTTGTCGATAAGGACGCCAGCAGCCGTGCGATCCACCGGATTGATGGCGAGGGCATTTACCTTTTTGTTAATGAACAAATCCACTTTGTCATTTTGCGTAGGCTGGGCATTTTGGCTGTCTACAACGTCCACTTCCGCTTTGCCCTCCGCGGCCTTCGAAATCGCATTGCGCACTCCCGTCATGAACGTATCATCGAACTTGTAGATGGCGACTCCGATTTTGGGATTCCCCGCAGGAGCAGCTCCTCCCCCCGAAGCTGTCGGCTGCGAACCGCCTGATTGTGAGCATCCAACCACCGAGAGTGTAACAGCGGCCACCAGTGTAGTGGCAATCAGCTTTCTCATTCGATAATCCCCCTTTATCCCCTATGTTTACATCTGATATACACCAAATGTAAGCGTTTTCCCATATGTCTTCCATCGAAAATCCTGCGCATTTTTATCAAAATTCTCACCTGTTTTTCGGTGGCTTATTTTACGAAGGGGAAGAGGAGCTTTTGATTCTCCGACCAGAACATATTCTCCCTATCGATTACTTTTGTTCCCGTGTCGACCAGACTGGGCACTGCTTCTCCGTTGCTCGCTTCGACTGCGTACTTGACGCCGAGATATCCCATCGATAGCGGCTTCTGGATGATCGTCGCGGAAATGATTCCTTCCTGCAAATACTCCAGCACTTCAGGCGGACTGTCGATTGCTACAATCTTTACTTTGTCCCGCAGCCCGCAGTTTTCCATTTCCTCGGCCACACCGATCGCAGTACTGGCATCGAGTGCAATCACTCCCTTCACCTGCGGATGCTTGCGGATCAATTCGCGCGTCCACTCACCGATCTGCTTTTTATCCAAGGGAACATTTTCGTTGGCAATCAGTTCAATCTGCGTTTCCCGTGGTAGCAAATCGAGGACGCCCTGCTCTCTTCGTTTGGCATTTGTCTTTACCCGATCTGTGCCGAGCAATGCGATTTGTCCCTTTTTTTCAATCAGGTACACCATTTTTTCGAATGCCTTCATGCCCATATCGTAGTTATCTGTCCCAATGTAGCTTTTGACGGCTGAATCTTTTCCGACTGTGTCGAGTACAAGAATCGGGATGGCCCGCTCTCTTGTCAGCTTGATGGCTTCTCGCAAAACTCGATCGTCACTAGGTGCCACCACGATTGTCTCGGAGCCATCTGCGATTGCCTGCTGCACCAGCTCCATTTGCCTACTGGCATCCTCCTCATAGTCCGGCGCGTAAAAATTCAGGTTACGCTCATATTCCTTGGCAGCCATCTCCGCCCCGAGCTTGACCGTTCGCCAATAATCACCGTGCTTCATACGGACGATCAGCGCCACTGTCTTTTTCTTGTCTACTTCCCCATCCGTAAGCGGAGCACTGCACGAGTAAAAAAGCGTCACCGCTGCCAAAACGACCAACCCGTATACGCTCAAACGTTTTACCGCTGCTGTCCTCATAAACGATCTCGCTCCTCTGCAACCTGGCGCGGAATCCACACACGCACAACAGTCCCCTCTTCCTGTTCGCTCTCGATTTCCAAACCGTACTGTTCGCCGAAGGTCAAGCGGATGCGTTCCTGCACATTTTGAATCCCAACGCCCGTGCCTTCTTCGCTTTTGTAAAAGCCAGCTTTTACTTGTGCGAGAACATCAGGGGACATGCCCAATCCATTGTCGCTTACCTGAAGTAACACCTTGCCGTCGATGATTGCTGCCAATATGCGAATCCGGCCCGGATCAGCCAAATGCTCAATCCCGTGGTAGATAGCGTTTTCCACAATCGGCTGAAGCAGCAACTTCAGCGTCAGACAGTTGAGCACCTCATCCTCATCCTCATCCTCGACCACGATCTCGTACTCAAATTTTTGCTTGTACCTCATTTTTTGAATAATAAGATAATGACGCACATGCTCGAGCTCTTCTCGCACCGTGATAATGTTCTTGCCTCTGCTCAGGCTAATCCGAAACAGTTTTGACAACGAAGTAATCGTGGTGATGACATCCTCGTTTTTTCCGTTGCCGACCATTCTGACCACAGAGTTCAACGTGTTGTATAGAAAATGCGGATTGATCTGTGCCTGTAGCACCTCCAGCTCGCTTTTTCGTTTGGCTTCCTGTTCCCGAATGATCTGGTGCATCAATTCCCTGACCTTCGCGACCATCAGATGAAAACGCAAGGAAAGCTGTTCGACCTCATGGCTTCCCCGGATCGGTTCACTCTCCGAAAAGTCTCCCTGCTCCACCCTTTCCATGGACCGCTCCAGCAGCTTGATCGGTCGTGATATTTTCGCAGAAAGATAGTGCAGTACGAACAACACAATAACAATCACAAAGATGAGTAGCCAAAAAATGAAGCGACTGATTTCTTTTTTGGTCGTCACAATCTCGTCCATGTAGGACACCCCAATGATTTTCCAGCCTAGCTGATCAATCGTCTTGATGGTGATCAAACGCGTTTCATCCTGCGTCTCTTCTACATAGCTGCCGTAAGAATGCTTCAGCGGCAAGGAACGGTTTTCATTTTTCAATCCGGCGTAAATCAACTGCTGCTGCGGATGGTAGACGATGTTCCCGACCAAATCGATGATGTAGACGTACCCCTTTTTCCCCAAGCCCACTCTCTGACAGAGCTCATCGATCTCCTTGAAATTCACATCGACTAAAAGTACGGCAGGAATTTCTCCATCAGGTCCATGGAGAAGAATTTCCCGACTCATCGAGACGACCCAGGTGTACTCCCCTTTAAACAAGTTCTGGATATGCGGGAGCGAAAAGGACAGGTTCGTCGGGTCCTCGATCGCCTTCTGGAACCAGCTCTGTTCCGTCAAACGAGTGTTACTCCTCAGTATTTTGGAAGGAGTTGTGGCCAATAACGTTCCGTCTCGTGTAAAAACCGCAATGGAGACGATATCCTTTCTCGTTTCTACGATGGTCTCAAGCTGTTCGCTCAGCTTGTCTGCCGTGAGTCCCTTGCTTCTTCTGATCTTGTCATCGACGAGTTCGAAAATTTGCGTCATCCCATTCAAATAGCTGTCCAGATTGTATTTCACCTGCTCCAGGATTTGCTGCGTGTGCAGATAGGCGTTTTGCTCTGCCGTCTGCGCAAATTTTCCGTACAGCATCACCCCGACAAACAGCATGACGAGTACCGTCACGAGTGTAAAGGAAGTGGTAATGATAAATTGAATGCCTTTGACCTTGATCACCGAGAGCAATCGTTTCATCGGTTAGTCTTCCTGCTCGCTCTGACTTCGGTACTCTTTGGCGGACATACCTGCATACTTGCGAAAGCTGAAACTAAAGTAATTGGGATCGGTATATCCGACTTTCTCCGCGATTTCAAAGGACTTCAAATCGGTCGTCCTCAAAAGCTCCTTGGCCTTTTCCATGCGCAATGACAGGAGATAGGACACAAAGGTGGTTTTCGTCTCTTTCTTGAAAATACCGCTAAAATAACCGAGGCTGATGTGCAGATGTTCGCACACCTTGTGGATGGATATATCGGGAGAATGATAATGCGCGTGGGTGTAGTCCAATGCCTGTGTGATCAATCGCCTGTACGTCGTTTGCCGTCCGCTTGCGATACTCGCCATGAGGCGCTCACAAATATCTGTGATCTGTTCTCGGGCATCCTCCATACCGGTAAAAGTCGTCATGACCTGCAACAGATAACGTTGTCCGCCAAACAGTTGATCCATGTCAACTTCGGCACGATGGGCAGTCTTCAAAATGGTCGTCATAATCTCCAACAAATAAATTCGGTAGTCCTCGAGGGATACGGGTACACCCTCCACCTGATCAAACAATTCATCAATCACGTTCCGAAGCTCCGTACTCGTCCCCATTTTGATGCACCGAACCAATTCATGCTCCCTTCTCTCATCGAGGCGTATTTGCTCACTCGCTTGCTTTTCCACATCTTGGATCACAATCATCCTGTTGCAGCCGAGGATGCTTTTGTAATCGAGTGCCTGCATGGCGTCCTCATACGAGTAAGGGAGTGCCGCTATATCGGTCACGACGTTGCCAATTCCGATCGTTACCGTGATGCTCATATATTTTTCAATCGTTCGCCTGATTTCTTCTGCGATATTTTGTGTTCGCACTTCTATTCGCTGCGTGTCGTCTACTTTTGCTCGCATGAGCAGTACAACCTGATCTTCATGGAGAAAAACGATTCCCGCCTGTTTTCCTACGTTCAACTGCTCTTCTGCAATATTTTTCACAGCGAAAAGAAAAAGCTGCTGCTCCTCCTGCTTGGGCTGGTCTACACAGATGACCGCCACGAGATATTCGGGACTCCTGAGCTCTATCCCGTATTCGCATGCTTTTGAAAAAACATCGTTCTGTACGAGCTGACGACTCAGCAAAGATGATAAAAAAACCTCCCGCAAAACCGGCAAGCTTTTTCGATAGCTATCGCGCAGTAACTGAACGTTTTCCCGATGGGCCGCCTCTTCATCCATCCGTCTCTTGACCTTATCCAGTGCTTCCATCAGTTCGCTCGTGGAAAACGGCTTAAGTACATATTCATCAATTTGCAGCTTCACGGCCTTTTGCGCGTACTCGAACTCATCAAACCCAGTCAGGATAATGATACGAATGGCAGGGAACTCGCGCCCGATGGACTCTGCCAACTGAAGTCCGTTCATAAAGGGCATCTTGATGTCGGTGACGACGACGTCCGGTCGCAGCCTCTCTACCAGTTCCAATGCCTCTCTGCCGTTTTCTGCTTTGGCAACCACCTCGTATCCGTGGCTATGCCAGTCAATTTCTTGGCTAACCCCTTCTCTTACATCTTCTTCGTCATCTACCAATATCAGCTTATACATAGGCACCTCCCGCTGTTGTACTTGTACAACGGGAGGCGACTGTTTTCCTGCAAATGGAAAGGTATGGCGCTACCACGTCTTATTCAGGTCATCTGCATAGAACAGAATCGCTTTTTGATAGGCCAAAATCGTAGGATCGCTTGAGGTTTCTGCGAGGTTTTTCAGGAGGAGATTCATGGCTGCGTGGTGCTTCCCAAGATTGTAATACGCCATGGAAAGAAAAATCGGAAAAGAACGATCATCGGGGAACTGCTGCATCCCCTTCGCGAGCGTAGCTGCTGCCTGCTCGTATTGTCCCAGCGTGCGATACGTACTGCCCAGACCGAGTAATGCCCCTTGCAGGTCTTCTTCGACAGACAGTCCGAGCTCAATCGCTTTTTCGTAAAAGGGAACGGCTTCCTTCTCCATTCCGGCTGCGTCGTGGCACCACGCACATTGATAATGGGCGACAGGATCAGTCGGGGATTGGCTAACGAGCTGAAGGGCAAGCTGGATCGCTTCGTCCAGATGCCCCTCTTTTCGCAGATGAATAATATTTTGGATCATCGGGTTCATGTGAGCACTTCCTTTGCCTCGGTATCTCTCTTCCCCCTAGCGTAACAGGACAGCTTGGCAAGGTGAAGACGCAAATTATGTGCCCTGCAAGGATTTTGCTCGCTCTCTTTCGCTTCTCTGTTGTCGATAGGCTCTCATCCACGACCAGCCTAATATGAGAAACGGAACCAGAACCAACAGGATCAACAGGATGCCGTCCCAAAACTCCCACGAGTGAAGCGGAGCGTTTTTCATATCGTCGGCGATAATCCAAATGAAATCAACCGCCATGCGTAGCTGATACTGGACAAAGAACCAGATTCCCCACACCGATCCAATCAAGTAGACCCAGCTATACCAGCGGATGACTCTTTTCTCATGGTCGGCTACGTACTCCCATTCCTCCTGCTCATCCTGCGTCAAGGAACGGAATTTCGCTTTTAGAAACAGGCGTGTATTCACCATCAGATTGGAGCATTGGAACTTGGTTGCCAACACGTAATACAAGTCGGTCTGCATGAAAACCATGAACTGAAAGGCCAAAGCCATGAGCAGGATCACATTCAGCATACGAATGAATGCTTCCATGAAGGGCACAAGCGTCAACCAGCCTTGATCATTGGCAAACAACAGAATCACACCGATTCCCATAAACATCGCATCCCAGGACATTCCCGCCAAAAACGCCCTGTATCTGCGCTGTGGCTCAACGAGAACAATATTGGACATGTTCGTCTCTGCTACGGCAAAAACAAGTCGATGCCCCAGACCGATACGACTACCGATCCCCAATGATCGAGCCGCCATCAAGTGGGCCATCTCATGGAAAAACAGAAAAACCCACGTGGCCAAAAAAGAAACCACTACCGAAACCGTCACGGAAGAAGAAACAAAAATATCGGAATAGACCGGGATATACTTGCCCGTAAACACACAAATCAAAAGACCTGTGACAAATAAGATACCGTATAATCCAAAGGCAACACGGTTAAAGAAAAACTGACCCGTACCCTGCTTGATCCAAGAGAAATGATCCACTACTGGTACTGGTTCGTTGACAACTTCTCCATCTGCCATATACACAAATTGATAGGAAGCAATTAAATCCTGAGCAAAGTCAAGCACATCTACCGGTTCGCCCAACTGTTCTTCCATGATCGTCGCGACTTCATTGATGCTCTTCCCTTCATCCAGCATATCGATGATCTCGACACCAATGGCCGGAAGCACAATGAAATTGCTGATATCTGTTCGCCCAATGAGGATCTCTTCCTCGTTTTCCGCCCGTCGCGCAAGCGGGTGCATCTTGAGAATGCTATCTCCCGAGATATTCAATTGACAGACACCTTCCTCTCTTACAGGAACGACTCTTTACTTTGCGAGCACTTCACTTCTCTTGATATGAAAAATCGGCTCCGCTCCGCTGCCACCTCCGCAAGTCGGGCATTCGGCTTCATTTCGCTCCCACTCAAAAAACACGCTCTTTTCCAACGTGTTGAAATCGAAAATGATAAATTTGCCCGCAGATTGTACCGGAGCAATTCCTGTCAAATACCTGATTGCATCGGAAGCCATCATTCCCGTAATCATCATGGTGTTAGGCGCAATGGTGGCGGTAGGCAGAATAAAGTTGGTATCGAGCAGCCTTTGGATCAACTGCGGATAGTCCTCAATCTGTCTAGAACGATGCAAATGCATGCAGTCGATACAGCCTGTCTTGCCCGGTTCTACCATGAAGAACTGTCCTTCGATGAGGTTGAATCCACCAGCAATGAACGGGATTTGCAGCTTGGTGCAGGCATGATTCACCCATCTCTGCAAAAAGAAAAAGGGCTGATCGGCTGCAAGCATCACGAGGTCACTACCGGCAATAACCCGCTCCACGTCTTCACTGGACTTGATTTGCATCGTCTCCGTTTCAATCAATACCTCAGAATGAAGCCTTCCGATGAAATCACGTGCCGCTTCCACCTTCAAGCGACCAATATCACGCTCGTTAAAGACCATTTGCCTGTTCAAATTGCTGAGCTCTACTCTATCAAAATCCACGAGCTTGATATGCTGGATTCCGGCTCCTACCAGATTGACCAGTAGCGTAGAGCCAAAGGCACCCATCCCTAAGATCGTCACTTTTTTTCTACTTACCTGTTCCTGTAGCTCGCTTGGACTTTGATTGAGATCGGTAAACAAGGAGAAGTAGCGGATATTCGCTTTATATCTTTCCTTTTGTTCCGAAGTCAGGACGGAAGCCTCTTCCTTCGCCTGATCCATCAGGAAGCCCAAGCCACTCAGTGATTCCACTGCTTCCGATATTTCTTCATACGTAATTTCAGGGTAATCGACAACCAATAATGTATGTATGTCACCGACAGTACGAGTGCCATCCATCAGTTTGATCATCTTGCGGATGGACCCATTCTCGTCTTCCAATTCGAAGGTATAGCCAGGAGCCTCCCCCAAGCGGATCATCTTCTCTGTCACTTCATAGACGGGATGCACTGGTTTAAATAAAGGACGACGTTCCATAAAACTCCTCCCAATGGTGGGGTTCGCTAACCCGGCTCATTTTAGATGAAAAAAGGGAATAGCTCGTGTGCTACTCCCCCTTTTCTTAAGAGAATTAAGCTGCTACTGCAGTAGTGCGAACGCTTTCAACTTTTTTCGCTTGGATTTTCATGGATAGTTCCTCCTCTCTATGATCGAAAATGAAGACAAGTTCATTATATTTCATGAATTTACAGAAATCTACAAATATTAGCAAAATATTATATATTTTGGTAATATTTGACTATTTATTTCGTACGCAATAGGATTTTCCTTCCATTTTCTATTAAAATTCTTAAAGTTCCTTCTTTTTGGAAAAGATTTATATCGTTTTTGGAAAATCGCCCTGATTTTGGGACGCTTTCCTTTTGGGATTCGTAGTACTAGTATGTAATAGGAAAATTTCACCAAGATCACTTTTGTTTGATCAAAAAAGGAAAAGCTGCGCAGCGAGCCTTTTTTGCCTAGGGGGAGCACAAATGGAGGAAGATCGAGTGATCATCGGGCGGGTCTTGCAAGGAAACAAAGACTCCTACTCCGAGATCATTTCCAGATACCACGGAAAAGTAAGTTCCATTCTTCGTAAAATGCTGGGACACACACCAGATGCCCAAGATATCGTGCAGGAAATTTTCATCAAGACGTACTACCATTTACCAGAATATAAAACAAACTACGATTTTTCTGCATGGTTGTACCGGATAGCAGCCAACCACTGTCTGGACGAGCTGCGTAAACGCAAGCGAAAGCAGCAGCTCACCGCCAGCGAAGAGATAGAACCAGTGGATAGCCATACACCGGAGGTTGCCTTTCTGAATAAGGAGGGTCAGCGCCTGTTGCGTCAAAGGATGATGTCCGTCGAAGAAAAGTATCGGATCGTCCTCGAAATGCGCTACTTCGAATCATTGAGTTGTGAGGAAATCAGCCATCGGCTGTCGATTCCGTCGAGTACTGTGCGGACGCGCCTGTCTCGTGGAAAAGACAAGCTCAGGGAAGCAATCGGGCATGCAGGGCAAAGGGGGGACTTTCATCTATGAAATGCTTAGATAAAGGGCAAATTGCTTTGTATCTATACGACCTTCTTGAGCCAGAGGAAGCCGAGGTCATGGCCGCCCATTTGGAAGAATGCCGTCATTGCCAGCGTAAGTTGAAGCAGGAGCTGGATGAGCTGGAGGACCCGGAAGAATCACTGGCGACAGCCGAACCGTCCGAAACAGTCATTCATGACATCATGGCGAATCTTCCCCCTTACCCTATACACGTTCTGAAACGATCAGAAAGACAAAAATTACAAAAAAAAATCAATTGGAAAAAAAGGAGTCTGGATATCGTGAAAAAAGCAACGATCGCCGTAGCAGGAATAGCAGCAGTCGTCTATTTTGGAACACTTACCTCGCCTTCTTTTGCAACATATGTACATGGTTTGTATGCCTCTACCATCAAACCTCAGATGAAGCAGACGCAAGAGAGCAGCCTTTTTGAAACACTAGCCTCCACAAACCTCCTCATCCAACGTGGCCTTCAAGAAGGCTATAACAAAAAAGTGGATCTGAAAGCTGTCGATAATGGAATGACCCTTGAAGTAAAAGAAGTCATGGCGGACTCAAGGGATGTCAGAATTCTATTTACCATCAAGGATCAGAATGGAAAACCAATTGAGGATCTGTTCTCTCGTGTTTTGCAGGACGAAGGTACATCCTATGAATTGAAAATAACAGATAAGGATGGCAAGACGTATACAAACTACGATGAGGAATTTCAAAACGGGCATAATGATTTGATATCAGTAAAAGGACAGAGCGAGCTAGTTATGCTCAGTCGTCCCATCCAAACGTTTTTTAGTGATACGAGCGAGATTCCAGATGAATTGATCATCGATCTTGTGATCAAGGATGTCGAAGGCCTTGACGGAAAATGGAAGGTTACCTTTCCGATTGACATTTCCAAAGCGAAAAAAGACACAAAAATTGTTCCCATCCATAAACAATACACTGCTCCAAATGGCGAATTGATTGATCTCAAACAAGTCATGGTGACACCAGGCCAGATGGAATTCGTCATCGAGAACACCTTGGCAGAGTATACCTCTCAGGATCTTACCTATGAAATTGTGGATGATACGGGAGAGGTGCTTGCGAAATGGAGCGAAATGGACCGAGGGAACAAGGAGAGGTACCCGCAGCCATATTACAAAAATGTAGCCAGAAACTATGATGTCCGTATTGTCGATGACTCACCTACAGGCAAAATCGTTAACTTTCTCACATTTCACTCCTTGCCAACGGATAAAGACCTGACCTTTAGAGTGGGAGCGACCTATCAAACCACTCCCGCAGACTTTGAGCAAAAGCTGTCCATTGATGAGATGAAAAACAAGCCCGTCACAACAGAACATGATGGAAACGTGTTCACCTTCTCGAATTTTACGGTAAAAGAAGAAACGATTCGGAACGAGAAGAGAATGAATGCAACGATGCAACTGGATGCAACCTTGGCACCAGGCGTTGCAGACGTAAATAAATTTGCAGCAGTTGATGAAAATGGCAATAAATACATCGGCTATTTCGAAGGCTCACTCACAAGAGATGCAAAAGGCAATATTGTCTTGAGCGGTCCACTCGATTTGGTGAAAGATCTGAAAGCTATCCCGAAAGAACTGACTTTTACAATTAAAGAGCAATTGATAGAAAACAAAGATGTCGACTGGAGCGTAACCCTTCCCTTGAAAAACTAAAGCAAACATGAAAAACCACCTCGCCCAATCATAAGTTGGGGAGGTGGCTTTTTAGTTGCTTGTTCCCTTAACGGCCTTCACGGTAGCCAATGCAGCAGCGAGATCATCATAAATGACATTCCCTACAACAACCGTATCTGCAATCGCAGCCATTTCTGCCGCTTGCTCAGGGTTACGAATCCCGCCGCCATAAAAGAGGTGGGCTTCACCAGCGCCTGCTTTGGCAGCCTTTACGATTGCCGGATCGCCGTATGTACCGCTGTACTCCATGTAGACAATCGGCAAACGACAAATGTTCGTCGCTACCTGCGCATACGCTTTGGCCTGCGAGGCATCCGCAATCGGACGTGCTTTCGTCAGTTGTGCTACGCCCGCTTCTGGATTGGCGATGATATATCCTTCTGTAATGATCTCATCCCAATGAATATAAGAGCCAAACGCTTGAAGCCCCGATACATGCGGAGCAAAAATCCAGTCTGGATCGCCAGCGTTCAGTACGAGCGGGATCAAGTACGAATCAAATCCCGGCACAACCGCATCCAGCGAGGAAATCTCCAGGACAGCCGGTACTGCATAACGACGCAATCGCGACATCAATTCGAGTGTATTGTCATAGGTCACACCGTACGTGCCGCCTACAATGATCGCATCTGTTCCGGACTCGCAAATCGCCTCCAAGGCCTCGTCATCGATTGTTTTATCCGGGTCTAGTTTAAATGTATGGCGCCAGCCACGATAGTCAATCAACGTTGCCTGCCTCCTAGCTATTTTCCGATCCGCTCAAGCGCCATCTGATATCCGTCATTTCCATAGTTCAAACAGCGTTTGACGCGAGAAATGGTCGCCGTACTTGCGCCGGTTTCTGCTTCAATCTGATTGTAAGTAAAGCCCTTGCGGAGCATTCTCGCCACTTCCAGACGCTGTGCGAGCGACTGCATTTCGTTCACCGTGCACAAATCGTCAAAAAATTGATAGCACTCTTCCATCGTTTCCAGGGAAAGAACAGCTTCAAACAACTGCTCGAGCCCTTTTCCTTTTAATTTTTCCAATTGCATGTCTGTCACCTCTGTTATATAGTCCGTCTTTCGAGCGGTTTCTCACTGTACAATTTTTAAGCACTAAAGCTTCAACAATTATCTTAGAAGAAACCGCCTTCATCCGCAAGCCCTAATCCTTACTGGAACTTGAGCGACTTCGACAGACCCGGTGAGTTCGGCAATATGGACACCCATGTATTTCCGGGCAAAAGCGGTACTTCTTGCGTCAAAGCCGCGTCCTCATAGGCACGGATAACTCCATTGCTTCGCTTCCATTTTATCTTGCGTGCTTTTCCTTGCTGGAATATATAACCGTCTCCCGGACCGATTACATCGACCGATAGACGCCCTTCTTTATCCAGCACGCGGTGTTTGGCAGAGATGACCAACAGATTGGTCGTGGACAACTGTTTCTTGTCACTCAAGTCCAAATGCGGCTTGCCTGCCGTAAAGCGCATGTATTTCTTTTGCTCGGCATCATATGTAAAAGCAGCTTTATTCAATGAGTGGAAAGTCAGATCTACCTGTGTAGCAGGCTCGCCTTCCTTGACCTCGGCATCCTCCGGCAGGAACGTGAAGTGAGGCACCTCTGCCGTTTGACGCATCCCTTTATCCTGCATCGCTTTTTCCAAGAGTTCTGGCTTGGTGTACAGGTTATGTGGCATTTTGCGGAACTTTTCTCTCCAAAAGTATTGACCGTTCGGGATTTCATCCAGATGACTGAGGTCTTTTCGCGCCAAGGTTTCCAGTGCATCCGGACTGCCTCCCGCGTGAACGAGGACCGCATCAAAACCAGTCCCGATCTGGATAAAATAAGGGCGGATACTGCGGACAGGTCCGATTACTTCCGGTTTTTGGCTTTGGAATATCGCAAGAAAGCGGGTCATTTCCCCTTCGGACAGTACCTCATAAATCATGTCTGCTTTGTTGATGCCTGTTTGTGGACGGGCGGGCGGAGCATTGTTGATCATCACCATGATGGGTCGTTTGCTCCCCAGGTTTTCGTGACTGCCAAGTCCTGTCATCGGTGCCCTATACGCATACTCGATGGGCTGATTCGTTTCCGGTGGCGTTTGCACAATCGGATCAGGTATCTGCGGACTAGGTTGGGTGTCCACCGGCTTTTGTCCGCAAGCGGTTGTTACGAGCATGAAGGCTAGTACCATGAGAGACGATTTGACTGTTCGTTTCATATGAATCGCTCCTTTCGATCTCTCGTTGTCTTTTTTTCCCTGTTTCTTTTTCCAGAACGATACAGGGGAATCCTGCTTCCACACGTTTTCCACGATTCTCATACGTCCGTGCCACACATCTTGTTTTTGGCTATGCTACAATACTGATATAAAACAGATGCAAAGCGAGGCCACAATCTATGAATACCCCCTACCTCGTCTATCTGGTGGACGATGAAACGAACCTGTTGGAGCTCTTGCAATCGTATTTGCAAAGTGCTGGATTGCAGGTGAAAGCGTTTTCTAATGGCAAGGACGTCTTGCCGTTACTTGATGAAGAAACACAGCCGCATTTGTGGATATTGGATATCATGATGCCTGACATCGACGGCTATGAGCTCTTGCGTCTTATCCGCGAAAAGTCGAATGTCCCGATCATCTTCATCTCCGCTCGCGATCAGGATGTCGATAAAATCATCGGATTGGAACTGGGCAGCGACGACTATTTGGCGAAGCCTTTTCTCCCTCGCGAACTGGTCATCCGTGCGAAAAAGCTGCTACAGCGCACTTATGAGAAGCCCGGTGCTACTGCTTCCTCTACCCAAACTTTCCAAGATTGGGTAACAGTTGATCCTTATATGATCTCAGAAAAAGGCAGACAAGTAAAAGAAGGCGACGAACTCATTGATTTAACCACAAAAGAATTCGAGCTCATCGTCTACCTTTTGCACAATCAAGGCTTGGCCTTGAATCGCGAGCAAATTCTGACCTCCATCTGGGGAGAAGACTACATCGGCTCAGACAGAGCTGTCGATGACTTGGTGAAGCGCATCCGCAAGAAAATGCCCAAGTTTCCATTGGAGACGGTCTATGGCTTCGGCTACCGAATGACGCGTATATGAGCAAATTCCGGCTGAAAAATCTGCCGATATCAAGGCAAATCCTCATTTTGTTCATGATCCTGACAAGCGTCCTCGGGGTTGGCCTTGGCATCGGTTATCCGATGGCTGTCAAACAGTATCTGGTCTCCAACACTTACTCGCTCTTGGAAGAAGAGTTTTACACCTTATCTCAGCATATCTCCTTTAACGAGCATAATGAGCTGCTGCCTGTTCCGGCTGCGGCCCCTTACTTTTTACAGCTCTTGCTCCAACGTTATGAGTACTCATTTGATATGATCGTCTATGCTGAAAACGGTCAAGAGCTGGGGCGCCGAAGCAATAGCAATGGCCGTATTCCGTATGAGGATTCCAAGGAGCTGTTCCTAAAAGCAGCCACATACCCAAGCAACAAGCTCCAGCATGGTTCGCTGGATCGTGGAGCCGAGAGCTATTTGTTCGTCAGCAAAAAAATGGATTACCATGGCTTCCCCTACTACATGGTGCTCTTCTCCAAGGAACAGGAGCTCAACCAGATTAATTCGATCCTGACTCGTCAGTTTTTGCTCGTGTTTGGTCTGCTACTGCTCGTAAGCTGGTTGTTGGCCGTGTGGTTTAGCGGGTATTTGAGCAGACCTTTGCGTACACTTGAAGAGCTGTGCAAAAAAATCGCTCGTCGTCAATTCGATATCCCGCTTGCGATGGATCGCGGAGATGAGATCGGTCAGCTCGCCCGCTCATTCGATATGATGAAAAACCAACTGAAGGAATACGACGAGTCACAGCAACATTTTGTCCAAAATATTTCCCATGAGCTCAAAACACCGATCATGGCGATTCAAGGATACACACAAGGGCTCATCGAAGGCGTTTTCCAGGGCCCTCAGGCTGAAAAAGGGCTTTCCATCATCATGGAAGAGAGCAAGCGCCTCGAAAAGGTCGTCGGACAGCTCTTGTACATCACGAAGATCGAGTCTGTCTCTCAAATGATGCAAGTCGACCGCGTCGACCTGTCAGAGATGATGCACCTGTTGAAGCAGCGGCTATCCGTGCTCAATCCGCAAATCGAGTGGGAGTTAAATCTGGCAGCCGACTTGATCGTGGAGGGAGACGGCGAGCAATTGAGCACTGCGTTTGTCAATATCATGGAAAATCAATTGCGCTACGCCAAAAGCCGACTTACCATCACAGGTAGACACGCGGGAAAAAGCGTAGTCGTCGCGATTTCCAATGATGGGCCACTTATTGAGGAGGCGCTGCTGCCGAATTTGTTCCAGCGTTTCCGCAAAGGAAAGTCGGGCAAGCATGGGCTTGGACTCGCTATTGCACGTGCCGTCTTGGAAGCACATAAAGGGACGATTGATGCCCGCAACGATCCAGATGGACCTTGCTTTACAATGATCGTACCCGTTGAGTTCAAAGGCCGATTGAATTGACAGGAGGGGACACTTGTCCTCTCTTTTTCTATTTTAAAAGAGAAATTCAATAAAAGCGTAAGAAGATACCGTGACAAAACCGAGCTTCTCATACACGTGTACCGCCGTAGGATTATCGGCAAAAACCATCAAATAAACATTCGCAGACTTCGCCAAGCCTATCCGGGAAATATCTGAGCTGATTTGCGTACCCAACCCTTTTTGCCGATGATAAACAGATGTTCCAATGTTCCCGATTTCTACGTAGGCTTCGTCATAGACATGAAAGCCTGCTACAGCCATCGGTTCTCTTCCTTCCGAAAAGAGTGCAATGTGTGGCATTTCTGCTACTTCCTCTGCTCGAAAACTAATCATGCCAAGCTCTGCCGCCATATTCTCCACGATTTGTGCTTCGGATAACTCCAGTATTCGTGATTCTCCCACCGGTAAAAGACGCTCAGGATCGGTTAGTTTCATCAAATACATGGTACGTGTGGCGAGTATATTCGGAATCTGTACGCGCGTAAGGAGAGGCTCTGCTAATGCAAGCACGCCCTTTTGTCCATCTGGCAGGCTGCCATCTAGCACTTCTTTTAGATAGGAGAGCATCGGCTCCACTTCGTAATTTTCCTCCCCCTCTACCACATGAAGAGAAAACGCGTGAAAAGGCATCCCTTTTAAGTAAGACCCGATGGCAATTAATTCTTTTTGGGCGCTGTCCGTTACAACGACGCTCCTGTCCGTTCGCAAATACATATTTCTGTATAAAATGTACGAATCTTCTAACGAAATTTGTTCCAAAAGCTGGCGTTGTTCATGACCTGTTCGCAATTTTAGCAAAGAAATCACTCCTTCTAACAATTCCCTATTGACGTTGTCGTACTTCACGGTTAACATGGTAAAAATTTCTCTATTAAAGAGGCAGTTCAAAAAATCGAGACCAACTTCACCTAGGAGGAGAGAATCGTGGCTTTTTATTACACAGAACCATCTCGAACGTTTAATGAGTTTTTGTTGTTGCCAAATCTCACCACAAAAGAATGCACTCCGAACAATGTGGACTTATCCACTCCGATTACCAAGTATAAAAAAGGTGAAAAGCCTGCCATCTCACTAAACATACCGTTCTCATCCGCAGTCATGCAAGCAGTTTCCGACCATCATATGGCGGTCGCATTGGCTAGATGTGGCGGTATTTCGTTTATTTTTGGCTCCCAGTCCATCGAGAGCCAGGCAACCATGGTTCGCAAAGCAAAGGGCTACAAGGCTGGTTTCGTCGTGAGCCGTTCCAACCTGACACCAAGCCATACGCTGAAAGACATTTTGGAATTGAAAGAGGCGACAGGCCACTCCACCGTTGCCATTACGGAAGATGGTACGGCAAAAGGCAAGCTGCTCGGAATCGTAACAGGTCGCGATTATCGCATCAGCCGTGACTCTCAGGACAAACTCGTCAGCGATATCATGACGCCATTCTCAAAGCTGATCTATGGCAAATCTGGCATCTCGCTCTCCGAAGCCAATGACCTGATCTGGGAGCACAAGCTCAACTGCTTGCCAATCGTGGACGAAAATCAAAATCTCGACTTCCTCGTTTTCCGCAAGGACTACGATTCCCGCAAAAACAATCCGCTGTCCCTTTTGGATGCGAACAAGAGCTATATCGTTGGTGCCGGTATCAATACAAAAGACTACAAGGAGCGCGTCCCTGCGTTGGTGGAAGCAGGCGTTGATATTTTGGTCATCGACTCCTCCGACGGCTTCAGCGAATGGCAACGCGAGACGGTTCAATATGTAAAAGAAAACTTCAATGTTCCGATCGGTGCAGGTAACGTCGTCGATAAGGAAGGCTTCCGCTACCTCGTGGAATCAGGCGCAGATTTCATAAAAGTAGGGATTGGCGGCGGCTCCATCTGCATTACCCGCGAACAAAAAGGAATCGGACGCGGCCAAGCCTCTTCCCTCATTGAAGTGGCAGCAGCTCGCGACGAGTACTTCAAGGAAACAGGCATTTACGTTCCGCTCTGCTCCGACGGCGGAATCGTACATGACTACCACGTGACACTGGCTTTGGCTATGGGTGCAGACTTTGTCATGCTGGGCCGTTACTTCGCTCGCTTCGACGAAAGCCCGACCAAAAAAGTGAAGATCGGCAACAACTTCGTGAAAGAATACTGGGGAGAAGGCTCCAACCGCGCTCGCAACTGGCAACGCTATGACACTGGCGGCAAAAGCAGTCTCGTCTTTGAAGAAGGCGTAGACTCCTATGTACCATATGCGGGAAGCCTGCGCGAGAACATGGATCGCACCTTGAGCAAAATCAAATCGACCATGTGCAATTGCGGGTCTCTCTCCATCTCCGAGCTTCAACAAAAAGCGCGAATCACCGTTATCTCTGCTACCAGCTTGGTAGAAGGCGGCGCACATGACGTTATCTTGAAAGAAAGCAGCATGGCTGCTGAGTAATACAATCGACGTAATCACAAAAAACCAGTCTGCGGCTCACAGTGCTAGCAGACTGGTTTTTTTCTTAAAATCCTCACGCGATGAGGGGGGATATCCAGGCATCTTGTTAGTAGTAGCAGGAATGTTAGTCTACAACTACCACCATTGTTTACGGCAAACGATATTCGGCAAACGGTTCCCCGTTTCGGTATATGTCACTCAATCGATCCAGCTCTGCCAATGTCGCTTCATCCAACGTCAAAGCTGCACTTTGCAAATTATCCGTAAGCTGCCCTACACTGGTCGCGCCCACGATCACCGAAGAGACAGCCGGCTTGTGCATGAGCCAAGCCAGGGACAGCACACTGGGGGATACGCCTATCTCCGCCGCTACCTGACTGATTTTGCGACCAAACTCCAGCTTGTCTTCGCTCAGCAACCGGACGAAACGCGGCTCCTTGTCCGCACGCGAACCAGCCGGAGCCTGTTCTGCGGAGGTATATTTTCCTGTTAAAATTCCGCCAGCGAGCGGGAAGTACGGAATGATCCCCACCCCCTGGTCAAGACAAAGCGGTACGAGTTCACGCTCGGGCATCCGATCTGCAAGCGAGTAGCTGACCTGCGTTGATACGTAACGATTCAGCCCTTCCCGCTGACTAATACCGATTGCCTTCATCAATTCCCAGGCCGCATAGTTGGAAGCCCCGATGTAACGCACCTTCCCGGACCGAACCATGTCATCTAGTGCGCGGAGTGTTTCCTCCAAAGGCGTCTCTGGATCAAACGTATGAATTTGATATAAGTCCACATAATCGGTGCGCAAGCGCTTCAAGCTGTTCTCCAGCTCCAGCATCAGGTGATAACGCGATGAGCCTCTCTGATTCGGTCCTTCGCCTTTTACCAAACCAGCCTTCGTCGCCAAAACGACCTCGTGCCGCTTCCCTTCCAATGCCAGCCCGATGATTCGCTCCGATTCTGTTTGCGTGTAAATATTTGCCGTATCAATAAAGGTAATCCCGTTTTCGATTGCGGTATGAATGATGTTTACAGACGTTTGCTCATCCGCACGCCCTCCGAATGAGTTCGTGCCTAATCCCAATGCTGATACCTTCAATCCACTGCCACCGAGTCGGTAGTATTTCATATTGTGATCGACCTCTTTTCATAATAGGAGTGCTCTTCCATTATCTCCTATTTGGGAGGGATTGAAAAATAAGATTAGGAAAGTTTATTTTTCGAAATATTCTGTATTTTTTTCATAGTTCTTGATACACACATTTGGGATACATTTAAAAAATCTGCTGTTTGCGTCTGATTGTATCCTGCCATCCTTAGTTGCAGGACTTGCCACTCTTTTGATGAGATTTGATTTTGCAGTTGCGCAAGCAAAGCAGTAACATACAGTTTGTCCAGCACGTACTCTTCCACGTCTCGTCCTTCGTCCTTCAAGACGTCCATAGCGGTGGCAGCTTCATGGCTCGAAGCAGATGCCTTCAAGTATGGCTCCTGTAAATACTTCACAGGTCTCCCGACATCCAGCGCTTTTTTGATCTGTTCCTCATTTTCACCCAACAGTGCAGACAATTCTTCTATGGTAGGGAGATAGCCCAGGTCTGCCTCTATTTTACTGATGTGTTGGAGAATCGTTGTTGCCGTTCTAGTCGGCCGTACAATATTTCCGCTATCTCGCAAAAAGCAGTTGATCTCCCTCACAATCGTTATGACTGCAAAGGACGAAAACTTCACGCCTCTTGTTATATCAAAAGCTTTGATAGCCTTGATGATTCCCATTCTCCCCAATTGCAAGATATCCGCTTTTTCCAAGCAATATTGCCTCACTAATGTCTCTGGCTTTCCAATATATTTGTGCACAGAATGCCAAATGAGATCTTCATTTGCGAGTATCACTTCACCAAGATACTCACTGTCTTCCTTGCAGCGGCGAATATTCTCCATGTTATACAAGGAATATTGTGCTTGATTCTTGCCCACTCTCTGTTTTACGAACAGCGCATGCTCACTCATAATACCTCCTCCCAGCCTATCTTTATGATTTGCTTAATAAGCCGTTCATTTTTTTGTAATGGGTCATGACTTTTGTATAGTAGCCATCGTGATAACGATTTCGGTCGACATTTCCCTCGCCCTGGTTATAGGCGATGATACTTAAACGAAGGTCTCCATATTTCTTTTGCAAGAGATCCAAATACTTGATACCCGCTTGCAGGTTGATCACTGGATCAAACAGGTCATCAGGATGAACTCCCAGCCAGCTTCCTGTGCGTGGCATGATTTGTAATAATCCTCTTGCGCCCTTGCCAGAGATCGCGTCATGCTGAAAACGGCTTTCCTGCCAGATCATCGCCATGATCAAAACCGGATCTATTTCGTATTGCTTGGATAATCCAAAAATCGTTTCTGTATAAAGCTCGACTGTGGCTTTATCCAGTCTCGGCGCAACCTGTGTGATTACGTTTGCAAGCTCCTTTTTTCTATGCACCTGCCTATCTGTGTCCCTGGCCAGTTTCAGCACAGGATGAATTTCCGACAGCCCCTTTTCTACGGCTGGCAGTACAGCATTAGCGGGAATGAACACTGCGGCAACAATGCCGATTAGTTTTGTTAGCACGTAACTCGCCTTTTCAGATGTAGCTGATGGACTGCTTGCAGAATGTTTTTCTGCATTCTCTCCACCCCGATTGCCGTATCCAATGTAAGGACCGATCGTCGCGAAGCTTGGGCAAGGGACAGATAGGCTTCCTGCACCTTGAGCAGCATGGCATTATTCGCATCTACTTCGGTTCGCAGAAAAAAGGTTGCGTCGGGTCGCTTCGTCAAATCACTCATCGTGGAATACCAGGAAAGAGGAGTATCCTTTATATAGAAGTAGTAATAATTGGACAGTTCGTAATGATCAATGATGATAAAATCAACGTTCTCCTTCGAAAGCCTCGCCATTTCTCGCTGATAGTCCAGAAAATCGGCTTCAAAAAGCTTCCCTACCGCTTTCTCATCCAGCTCAATTTCGCAGCGAAGCCACATGCCAATGACCGCTCCAATTGGGGTATCTAAACGCGGAAACGATACTCTTTTCACTTTATATCCGAGGCATCTCAAATTTTCTTCTAGTAACGCCGCTTGGGCTTCCTTCGCATTGGCGTCAATTCCTTCGAAAGCAACAATCGTGGGCTGTCTCATGGCACTACATCGTCTCCTTATTTGTCGAGATTTCCTCTGCTGCTTCACGAAGCTTTTTCTCTGCTTCCAGCTCAGCAGCCTGAGTAGCCAGATGATCTGCTAGCATTTGTTCGAATTCTTCCTTTGTAATCTCATAAATCTCGGAATGGAGTCGGTTCACCGTGTATCCCATACCGTCGGTCAGTAAAAAGTTTGTGTAGGTCAACGGCTCCTCACGAAACTCCTGCTTTTCGTAATCGAAAGCAATGACTGCTTTTTCAATGCCCGCTACGCAACCGCCGAACCAGATATTTACCTCTTCTTCTCCACCCTCGGCTGTAGGTGTTGTATGCATATTGGTCGGAACGTGTACATATTTTCCAATGACCTGATGGGAGAGCTCCTCGGTCAATTCCTCATTCAACTTTTTCAACAAAACTGCCATGCTGGATCATTCCTTTTCATTGATTATTTGTGTATGTCTACAGCTCACCGTACTGCTTCAAAATCGCCTTGATGATTTGACACACTCTTTCCTTGCTGATATTGAATCTTTGGCCAATTTCCTCATGGTAATAGCCTTCACTTCTCATCTGGAGAATCAGCTTGTCTCGCGTGGACAGCTTCATATACTCCATGATGTCGATCATCATCTCTACTTCCTCATAGCGAAACTCCTCGCTCGGAGAAGCAATACGACTGATCATCGTTTCCTCTTCATTCTCATCTCCACCAGAGACAAGAACTGCATTACTGTTTGTCAGGTTTTTTTGCGTGCCTGCTTTCCGCAAGCAGTCGCGAATTTTATTCGTAATCACATGATCGACAAAGGTAGTCACTCTGGCTTTTTCCTGGTCGTAATCCTTCATCGTGCGATACACCTTTAAGAGAACCTCCTGAACGACATCATCATGGGTCATTCCAGCAAACGTCATTCCGGTCAGCTTGGCTTCACAGTTTTCTTTTGCCTTCTGCAAAAAATCATCGACTTTCCCTGCAAAAAATAACTCGTCCATTTGGTGAAGTTGATCTGTCATGTACTTCATCCCCTCCTCATGCTCCTATTCACAGTGGCTCTATCACACTAGGTAATGGGAGGAGGGATTTAGCAACCAGCTTTCAAAATTTTTTTCGGACAAGTTTGCAAGGTACCAGCCGTGAATACTTTTCCATTCAAAATCTTCCAGGAAGCACACTGACGCTTGAGGTACCACTGGCAATCGCGACAAATGTCATGAACCACACACCGACAAGTCATGGGTACGACATCCTGTTCCTTTGCTGACATCACGCTGTCGTTGACTGTGATTTTCTTTTGGCAGGCATTTTCATAATCACATCCCTGACAGGCCATGCTACCCACCGATCCTGACGATCCCGATTCCTTTTAGGGACTCAGGATTCACTTGAACATGCTCGCGAAAAAACTCTTCCAAAACAGCTATGGGGGTGTCTTGGGTCGACGTATATTTCATGACCTGCACCTGCTCTCCATCTGCCGAAAAACTAATCTGATAGTACATGGTTTCTCCCCTCCTTTTGCTTCTTGTCGAATCTATACGAAGCGATTTGCGATGCATTAAGCAGATTTTGAAAAATAAAAAAACCAGCCGTTTATTCCAGCTGGTCCTCTACGTATAATTCCTCTATCATTTCGTCTGTTATCTTCATCTTCCCAAATTCCTGGCAAACTTTTTGAAATCCAAACAGCAGGGAGTCATTTTCTGTGAAAACCTCGTTCAGGTCCATTCCCACCATGCCAAGCGCGTCACTGAGCTCCTCCCAGCCTTCGCGATCGATATCCTCTCCCAGTAGAAATTCAGCTAATGCAGCAATAACTACGACATACAATACGGCTTTTTTGGAATCTCTCATTCTTATCCCCCTCAATTCTTATTCGTTTGAGATAGAATAGACAGTTTCGAATGAGTTTTCTCCCTTTAAAAAGAAAAAGCCCGCTGTAAACGGGCCTACTTTACATCTGCGATGATTTTTTGAATCAAACTTTCATCAAGCAAATGGCTGGCTACTGTCAATGCCTTTGCCATTCGCTCCTTATCTCCATCAAAAACCTCGTGGATAATGTGACGCACACTTTCTTCATTCAGCATGAAGTTCTTGGCCATCGCTATAATCCCAACAACAGCTTCATGATCCTTGAGCGCCTTCGCAGAAACTTTTTCCTTCGTTTGTTGAATGATGATTTGTATCCTATCACTTCGCAATGTTATGACCTCCTGGCTTATTGACGACCGAATATGTATTCCAAGGGAGACATCTTCCTCATCTGTCTAACCTATGAACGTAGAAGGAGCACATTTTGTTCCCAAAATTCTCAGCAAAAGGGGGTGAATCATTCGTGGTTGTCGACCTCTATCATCATCTCTATGAATTACTGTCTACAGATAGCCAGTTGCTCGCATTACTCGGAATTGCTCCAGAAGACAAGGACTCCCTGTCCAAGCAGATTATCAAACGAAGAAAGCTCACCGAGCTATCTGATGTTACGAAGCCTCTCCTTTCCTTCTACGCAACTTCCGGAAAGCGCGACACCGATAATCCCCTCCTTCTCACCAGCTTTTTCCGATTGGATGTGATCACGCCTGGTGATGTCGAGCTGGCGCATCAAATCACGAACCATCTTTTCCATCTCTTAGACGGCAAAAGCTTATCGCTGAATGGAATAGAAGGATTGGACACGTATGTTGTCTCGCAGCAGGAATCCGATACGGGCCATTCCTCTGCGTACTGCTTCACACTGATCACGAAGTTTACTTTGCAAGTTTGTTAGACATTTCAAAACCCCGTCTATCCTATGACAAGCTGATCGCGGTTCCCTTTCCACACGATTCAGCAACAGCATCCAAATCCCCTATCTAGAAGGAGTGACTTTCATTGTCTAAAAAAATGATTATCAAAGGTGTCGGTCAATTTCTTGCCAAACGCGCTTCCAAAGATGGAAATGGCGTCGAAGTCATTACGCTTGGTAATATGCAGGACCTGAAAATTGACATGAATGTTGAAATGGAGGATATCTTTGGCGGCGATGGACTCTTCGCCATTGACACTCTCGTCAAATCGAAAAGCATTGAGATTACCGCAACGGATGCCAAATTTGATCTGGCCGCACTTGAGCTCATGATGGGCTCCAAGCTGCAAGAGCAAAAGAGCGACTATGTCTATGTGCTGGGTGAGCAGAAAGTAATTACTGCTGGCAGCCTTGATCGTTCTGCATCCACTGGCGACGCTGGTGTGTGTGAAGTCGACTTTGGCGGTACCCTCTTCAACGGCGGCGGATTTGCTGTTCGTCTGAAAAATAGCAATCGCCTGTTGAAGCAAGTTAGCTTGAGTACGTCTGCTGCTCCAAAAGCTGACGAATTCATGGTGGATACTTTCAAAGATGGCGGCGAAGATAAAACGCGTCTCATCTTCTCGCCTGCCCTGATCAATGAAGATGTGGTCTTCAACTATCAGCGAACCGAAACCGTAGACGTGGTCGACATTTTGATGGATGAAGTGCCATTCCCGGTTCATGTCGTCCATCACGGCTCCTTCCTGCAAAAAGACGGAACCTATGCAGGCATTGAAACTGAGCTGTTCTCCTGCATGGCAAAAGGCAGCTTCTCGATCGATGCGGCCCGCTCCACAGCCAGCACTTCCGCTATTTCCTTGTCCGTTATTGATCCAGAGCGAGCAGATGGCAAGCTAGGCAGTGTGAAACGTTTCGTATCGACCAAAAAAGTGTAAACCTTTCAAGGCTAATCAGGCTGAGTGGAGAGCTCCGTGCTCTTCGCTCTTGCCTTGCTTTTCTCAAAGGGAGTAACTTACAACGAATCATAGCGAACGACAACTCATTTTAGCAAGTAAATATATGTTTCAAGGAGGGATCTTTCGTGCTAAACCAACAAGAAGATCTGGAAAAAAAACATGCAGAGATGATGAACCAGGAAGCTGTAGAGCGCATCAAAAAACAGCAGGAGGCTGATCTGGTCGAAGCTATCTTCTTTGAAGATGATAGTGAAATCATGCTGCGTGATGGCAAAACCTACCGGATTCCGCCTGTGACCTTAAAAGACGCCCGCATCCTGATGAAAAAGCTAGGAACCGTCCATATCGACGCGATTATCCTTAATTTCCTCCCCTACGAAAACAAGGAAGAAGATTTATTCGATATCCTGCTTCTAGGCTTTCGCAACTACCCTGCGGTTACTCGTGAGTACTTGGATGAACATTGTGATTTGGAGACGGCCAAAAAGCTTATTAACCTCCTCATTGGTCTAAACGGCTTAAAAAAGTAGAGAGTGGCGAGGGTGACAGTTCCACCATTCGCGATATGGAATCTGGTGAGCCACTTGATTGGGGCGATCTATTTTTTCATCTCCATAAGGACTGTGGTTTGAAGAAATGGGATATTTGGGAGTACACCCTTCCCCAAGTAGCAGAATTAATGAAGAGAGTGAACAAATACATTCAATTTGAGGTAGAGACGCGCATGGGTTTTCCTTTCTTGAGAAGAAAGGGAACGAATTCTGTCGACAGCTCTCCCCTTGCACCTAGCTCACAAGACTATCAGGAAATTTCCGAAGACGATATTGCCGTACTTGGCAAAGTGTTAGGTGGTCTATAACCCGTTTCTGTCTATTCTAAGACCAGAACGGGATTTTTCTTTTGAGGAAGGTGATATTCATGGAAACTCAACGTTTGACCGATGCCCTCCGCTCTATAACGAGTACTGTACGAAATTCAGTAGAACAGTCGGCATCCCCATTTCGTCCCCAACAAGCTGCACCATTTTTTCAAGCACTGCATCAGCAACTGTACGAACTACGCCAAATGATACGGGACATTGAATCGAAGCCGCTCAGCATTTCCCGTAAGTACGAGTCTCAGCCCGTTTCCCATGCTGCTCCTGCTTCCCGACTGTCTGTAAGTACAGGAGAAGTCATTTCCCCGTTCCGCTTTGTGACTTTTCCTGATGCTCCCGTTAAAAGAACGGAAAAGTCCTATGGCACGAGAAGCACCCTCCATCCACAAGCTTGGGAAGAGGCTGCCGTAGATGTGTTGCGAAACATGATGAGCAGCGGCCTTCACACGCTGATCACCTCGATGGATATCGAAAATTGGGAGTCAGCGAAATCTTTGAACCGTCTGTTAAAGAAGGCAGAGCGTAATTTTTTGTTCAAAGATACGAACATGATGGATTTGGCGCAGGCACGCGTTTCTGGACGAACGACGGATCAAAAACAAGTGGAAGAAGAAGCCCATGGTTTGCGCGAATACTTGCGATCGGGAGTCAAACAAGACCTGCGGGATATCGCGCTAACGCATGCCGTCAGCCTTGAAGCAGTAACCAGAGCCTACTATACATCTTCCCGCCAATCCAATGACCCGTATGTAACTGTAGCCGATATTCGGGAGAAAGCAGCTCTGTTACCAGATAACCCTCTCGCTCCCCAAAACCGGAAGCAAACCATCTGGCAGGCAGCATCCGTAGAAGCATTCGATCTTTTTAAAAATCAGCCCGGCAGCTTTCCTACGCTTTTGATCCACCTGCTTCAGCGCATGCGAGAAAGCCAGAACCAATTATCGCTCGCTGTGCGTCTGTTGAAAAATGCTGCGGATCAATACGGAGGAAAAGCCTCCTACGTCAAAGCTCAGCGCAATCTTTATGAAGGAAGTGAGCAGCGAAGACACGAGCGTGTTACCGCACTGCTTGGTCAATCCTCTTCTCCCTTTACACAAGAGGCGCTGGAAATCCAGTCCTGGCAATTGCAAAATCTGTCTTCCTATCAGGCTGCCCGCACTCGAATAATTCGCAACAGGCTAGAACAGAAAAGGGTACAAGAGCTGTATCCGTACAATGATCGATTGTTAAAGGCATTGATTGCGGAAGAGAAAAAGCTTCTTGAACAGTTGCATTTGCTCAGACGGAAGATGCGCGACGTAGAGCGTCAGGCACATTTGCTCACCAGCCGAATCCTTTTGGTCCAGCGCGCATTTGGGGGATTGCAGAGCACGATTACCACCTTGATTCCTTCTGTCTCTTCGCTGGATGAGAAGCTGCGTGCCCTTGCTGATACGTCTATCATAACCGACCAGCAGATCACGGACATGACAAGCGATTTGAAGCAGCAGGAGGAACAACTCCAGAAAACACGGGAAGCCTTGAACGAATTGACAGAAGCACTGTCCACGGCTGTACCCAAACCTCCGACTGCCGCAGCGGGTTCTCAGGCCGCTCCCTCAGCTACAGCCGCAAGCAGTTCATCCTCTACCGCTAGCAGACTCGCTCCTGTTGCTGCTCTCCTTTTTGACGAATTATCTGGTGATTTCAAGACGAAGATACGGGACAAGATGTTTAAAGGCAAAAAGAAGGAGGATAAGAAAGATGCTGACTCTGACTCCGACTCTGACTCTGACTCCGACTCTGACTCTGACTCTGACTCTGACTCTGAAACCGATTCTGAATCTAAACCTAAATCCGAATCTAAACCTAAACCTAAATCTGCCGAAAAAACGAGCGATACGGATGAGACAGACTCCACTCCAAAAGGCCCATCCAAAGCAGGCAAAGCTGCTTCAACGTCTGTTGATGATGCAACCAAGAGTGTACCAGCATGGCGAAAAGGATTAAAAAATGCTGGGAAATTTTTAAAAGGCGCAGGTGTCTTAGGTGCTGGTTTAACGGCGCTCACGTTCTTGGATACTTTTAACAAAGACTGGTTACAGCCTTTGTTTATGTCCGACACCCAGCGACAAAGCAGGGTCTTGGATAATCAAAAAAACCTCGCGGCTGACATCATGAATATTGACAAAATGCCTCCTGTTTTAAAGGCTATGGGTTATATATCAACAGCTTTTAATGCTGTTACAGATAGTGCGATCAACCTCATGGGTGGCACTGCTCCTTCATGGAGCGATTACTCGAAAGCCTTGCAAGCCGGTGATAAATACGACGGTGCTAGGCTCAAAGAAGAGTTAAATAAAACGCTTCAGCTAGACGAGAAGGAAGCTGACCTTGAATTCGAAAAAACGAAATCCGATAAGAAAAAACTGGAGGAGAAAGATAAGAACTCTAAGCTTATCGATATCGATGGCGACGGCTCCAAGTTGGACAATTCCCCCATTACTTCATGGAAAGAGGTTAAAACACTCGACCTTGGCAAGGAAGTAGTTGGTTATCATCTGGAAAAACTCGACTATAATGACAAAAATCTCAAAGCCAAATACGAAACAGAAAAGAGCAAACTTTTGTCCGAGGGCAAAACAGAAGATTCCCAGGAAATTCTAGACCTATTTGCAAAGTACCAAGATGGTAGAAGAGCAAATAACAGAACAATTCGTTTTTTACTGGAAAGCCTCATCAAGAATATTCCTGACAATAGCGACGCCAAACTAGTAGGACAATATACACTTGCGGGCTTAGACGCTTCTTATGAACAAATTAACCTCGATAAAACCAACCATACAGCCGGCACCAAAATTGAATCTGCGATGAGCAAAGTGAGCTCTGACCTGGCAAATAAAGAGCATCAGTATTACATTGACCGAAGCAAAGCACTCTTAGCTGGTCACAGTGCCAATTCTGAAGTCATTAAGAAACTCGAGGAAGAATATTTACGCAGTACGATTGAGTCGTTAGATGCAGGGAATTCTGACATGGATCGTCTTTTGTCCGAGTACCAAAACAACGAGACATTCAAGAAAAGCATCGAGGACTTTAAAAAAGGCCTCGAAAAAGCCAAATACGACAATCTCGTATCCCTGAATATGTCCAAGCGGCCCACCAAAGGAACCTTCAACATGCCCGACGGCTTGCAGCCTCTTACCTATTGGGGCATGCAAACCGCAAATGCAACACATAGCACCTACGACCTTACCTATGGTGGCAACAGCAATGTGAACATTACCATCGCCAACATGAGCGGAACCGAGGCTGACCTACAGCGCATCGGCTCGACCGTCAGCGAAGCCATTCGCAGTACACAAGCAAGCCTTTCCACCGAATTGAGCCAACAAGTACGCTCCGGCATCGCCACGAGCTACACGAGATTGTAAGGAGGTACAACGATGACCCAACAATATGCCTTTGGCACTGCCAATCAGCGCTACAAAAAAAAGCTGTTCGTCGATACAGGCTTCGAGTTCATGGAAGTAAACGCCCGCCTCATCGAGCCCTATTCTCCGCCGAGTCCCCAGCCTTCCTTGCGTGAAATCAAAATCATCAACGCTCCCTCGCACATCCACCACGCCGGCTTTAGCAGCTACCAATGTTCATTGACCTTGCTTTTTCCAGACAAAGAATCGTATAACCAGTACTTGAGCTACGCAGGCTGGACCCACAAGTTTTACGATGAAAAGGGAAGCATTTTCCTTGGAAGTGCAGAATCCATCACCCCCCATGTGCTTGAGGCAGGACGGCGCTACAGCGTAACCGTCGACCTGATCCTTATCAAAAAAGACTCGATCGAACGCGAATCTCGCTTCCAGTTTCAAGATATTGAAGGGCATTGGGCGCAGAAAAACATCGAGGAAATGGCCGATCTTGGGCTAATCACGGTCATTACCAGAGATGGGAAGCCCGTCATTTACTTCCGCCCCAATGATTTTGTGACGCGCGCCGAATTTATTGCTTTTTTGAATCGGACAAGGCGGCTGGTAGAGCGGATGATTCGGGAATAACTGAAGCTGTCCCGCGTTTCTGTCTACTCTATATAGGAGGTGATGAAAATGATCAGCTGGGCTGATGTGAATGAAAAAGACTGGTTTTTTAATGAAGTAATGGAGGCCAGCAATTATTTGATGGCTGACGGAGAACCGTTCATTCAAGGAATTGCTTATGGCTCCTTTGAGAGTAATGCTCCTTACTTGTATGAGGAGCAGAAGGGCTCCACCGGACAAAAAGTATTTACCCTCGCAGCCAAATTGACACCGAGTGCAGATAACCCCCTCTTTGTCTATATTGACGGCACGCAAACCCTTTTCAAAGAAATTCGGCCGAATCAAACAGACCCGAACAAAACGGACGTCGAGCTGTATTACGCACCATCTGCCAACTCAGTTGTCGCTTTTTCCAGCTTCGGTAAGCCTGCCTTGGACCGTTTTGGAAAACCGATCCCCCCCAACTCCTCTTCCTTTGCTTACCCGAACAAACGCCTCGATAACGGAGACACGTATTTCTACAATCCGTTCAGCCGCCAATTCAACGAGTATTTGTACGCATATGGACGCTCCTTCAAGCGGATTGATGTGCCAGAAGAGGAATGGAAATCGACACCTGCCCAAGATCTCGCCAAAAAATATATCGGACTCAAGCAAGACGTCTACATGGTTAGTCCTGCTCCCGGAGCCACGATTTATCTTCCTTACAATCTAAACGGCGTACAGTTGCGCTTCATCTACAACAGCTACGAAAACGGCGCTCTGTTTATGCGAGGCGGTTATTTTTCGGTGAAAAGCCCTGGTGTATGGCGAAACGACCGCTTCTTTCCCAACGCCTACATCAATCGGGCAGAGGCTTTTCTGCTCATTGACCGGCTTCGGCGCTCTTTTTACCAACGCTTTACGGATTCACAACCTCCCACACAGCGGCTGGATGAATCCCACACGGCATACGAGGGGCAACGTGTTTTTCGCCTAAACGGTACCTACCCTTTGGGTAAGGGGCTGCTTGCCGTCAAAGTGGATGGAAAAGTGGTGAGCAGTTCCGACTATCAGGAATTTGATGATCATACGGTACTGTTCAACATGCCGCTTACGGCAGGTAAAAACGTTCATTTCTTCTATGTCAAAGAGATGAGCACCCGCTTTGAAGATGTCGGGCGTGAAAAATATATGTACAACAGCAATACCGGGGAAAAAATTGCGCTAAACGGTGGGATGGCAGGCAGCAAGCCTTCTTGGTGGGCACCATCCGTCCTCTCTATGGAAGACGAGCGGTTTGGCAACGGAGATTACTTGATCGAAGGAATTGCGATCAACAATTTCGTCGATGGAGCGGCTGTCGTCAACCATATGTACGAGGTATCGTCATCCAATGCGGAAGAGAAAGAAAAATGGTTCATGCCTTACTCGCTACTCACCCGGGCACAGGCCGTCTCTTTTTTGAATCGCTTTCGAAAATGGTCCCTGGAACGGTTTAAATAGGAGGTGTTTTCATGCAAACGATGTCTAATGAGTTGCGCAGAATTCTCTCCGAAAGACTCAAACTCGGAGAATTATCGAGGCCCGCTTGCCGCGTCGAGGTAGATCGACTGGTCTTCGTGCCGGGCCGTACCGAAGAACTCGATTTCATTATGAGTGATCCGCGGGAAGAGAAGACGCTGACCCGCACCATCATTCAAAATGGTACAGGAGAGGGCGGAACTGCTCTATCCAAGATTCCTTTTGTCTTTCCCGTAGAGGGCAAAAGCATCCGTGATATTACAGCCTATATGGGCGACAATCGCAACCACAAAGGGATCGATATCGCTTGTCCAGTCGGCACGCCTATCAAAGCTGCCTGGGCTGGCAAAGTAAAAAAAGTGACCGTGTCTGAAAAATATACGAGCTTTGGCTTTCGCGTAGAAATTCAGCATGCGGATGGCATATGGACCCGCTACGCCCATATGAGCGAAATCCACGTTAAAACAGGGGATTATGTCACGCAGGGCACCATAATCGGAAAAAGTGGCAATACAGGCGATGTCCGCTCTGCCGGCGTTACGAACATGGGCACCTATGATGATCCCAATTCCCCCCGCTCCAAAGGAAGAGGTGCTCATCTGCACTTTGAGGTCTGGAACGGACAAGCCGTCATCGATCCGTTTCCTTATATGAATGGCTCGAAGCATCTGTTCGCTGCCTCTTCCAATAGCGGCGCAGGAGTCACAACCGATGCCACCTATGTTGGAACGCCAGGAGCAACTCTTTTTGACGAACGCTTTACCAATAATACGTGGCACACAAAATCTGTCTATAAAGTAGACGAGCTGACCAAAAAGCTATCCATGATCGCCAGAAGCTCGACGGAGCATAGCAACCTCACCTTTACCTTTGATCCCAAAGGGTACAAGACCGTCTTCCCATCCCCTACCGTTACAACAGGCATGAATCTCAAGTTAACCTCCGTTCACCCCGGCATTTTTAGCATGGGGTTCTCCACCAACTTCGGTGAAGGTGCCGGCGAGCTGCGCGTTTTTTTCAATGGAAAAATGCAAATCAAGGTCAACAAATTCTCCGGGACAGAAAACGTAGAGATTCGTGATATCCCCTTTCCCAATGGCGAAATGGAAATCCGTATCGAGCTGTTTTGGAATGGAAAACAAGTCAATCGTTTTTCCCTCCAATACATTCAGATCAAGGAATTGCAGGGGCGACCTGACCTGTACGGGAACAAAGACAAAGTCGACCCGACTGTCCAGCAGGAGTTTTTTGAGGAACGGGAAATTACGAGCACCTTCATGCCTGGTCAGCCCCGAAAAGTATCGCTCCAGGTCGGAAAGTTCGTCTATATGGACACCCTTACTCTGGACAATATTAACCACATCGAAATGGACGACCAGTTTGAAATGGATTCATGTGAGGCACGGATCACAATTTCAAACCCGGGCGGCTACTACAGCCCGGACTATAATCCGTTTTACTTTCCCGAAACCTACAAGGAAACCCCTTGGTCTTATTTTGTGAATGGATTCCATGTCGGTGTCCTCTCTGAAAATACTCCCGTTCGGATCTACATGGGCTATGGTCTGAATTTGATGCGAGTCTTTACAGGCCTGATCGACAAGCTCGATTTAAATGGCGAGGAATCGACCATGACCATTTACTGCCGCGATATGTATAAGAAGATTTTGAACAAGGTCATTACCGAGGACAAGCAATATCCCCCAGATGTCGGACATTCTGCTGCACATGATACCAACGTTTTTTCCTCGATGTCTCGTCGGGACAAAATCATCTCAATGGCCAAAAAGCAGGCCAAGCAGCAGGGTCCCGAGCTCGATTATAAATTTTTGCTTGCCATTGCCGAGCATGAGACAAAAATGGGGACGCTGGGGAAAGGTCTGCCCCCAGGGGACTTCATTCTCGGGTATGGATGCTTTACCGGTGAAAAATGCGACCCGCAATACCAAGGGATCGAGCGTCAGCTCTATCGCGGAGCCGTTCGCTATCGGGAAGCCATGGCGAGCAAAGGGTGGCGTTTCCAATCTGTCGACGATGTCAAATTTTTTTGGCAAGGAGGAGACAAGGGAGCCTATCAATGGGCTGGCGATACGAATTGGCCTAACAGCGTGTGGCAAATCTATCAAAAGTTCCGTTCAAGCACGGAGTTTGATACGATTCCAGAGTGGGAGGGTACCGCACCTGTTCCGACAGAGCCTGCTGCGAAAGCGGCCTATCTCAAATCGGCCATCGTACAAGACTTGATCGCCCATGCAGGAATGTATGGCTGGCGCAGCAATCCGCAAGACATTTACTACCCCTATGCCATTGTACAAGAGACTAGCTATACCCACGTGACGCAGGCAACAGGCAAGGTTTTCAAGGCTGTGCCTGATAAAGAGGGCGAATTCGTGGAAGTCGATGCCGAATCCATTTTGACCCCAAAAGGTTGGAAAAATCCTTTTATCGAACCGCCCGGCCGCAAATTCGAATCGTATCAATACAAAGTGGGAGAAGCCATCGCGGAAATCATGAAGGATACAGATTTCCGTTCCTATTGTGACCGTTATGGTACGTATCGCTTGGAAGAGATTGATATGAATCGGCCGATTGTGGCTACGTATACGGAGCACGACAATTTGATCACGATTCATAAGACGATCGATTTTTCCCGTGGCAGAAGCCATCTTGTCATTTTGGACGAAGAAAATAAGGCTGGTCATTTCGTAGACACGGAGATTTTGATGGAGCTGAAAGGCGAGGTCCGTACAGGCGTGAGGCACGTTCCTTTTGCGAAGACAGATGAGTTGAAGCGACTGGCCGCGCGACGATCGTTTTTTGATATAAAACGCTTGTGCCGTACGCTGCAAATCTCCATCCCCGGCAACCCTACCTTGGATGTCCTCGATCGCATTTACATTATCGACTCCAATACAACCACCCGCGAAGCGTATACCATCAAAGGAATCCGCACGATGTTTGATGCAGAGAACGGCTATATGCAAATCCTTGATTTATTTTGGAGCAACAACGAGGGGGCGATTGTGTAATGGCCGGGATTGCCAATGATTATTTGATTTACCCCATCCTCGATCTGATCCGTGATGAAGTGCACCGTACCACGACCGTCACAGCAGACCCGTTCTCAGAAGAACCCTCTGTAAGTCTGATCCGGGAGCATCCCCTCGACCCGGAAAAGGTCACGGGTGCCAAGCTGTTTTACGAGTCTGGCTACATGCTGGATATTTCCCTCACGTTTGGCTCTACAGACACTACCACCTTCCCGCTTGAAGTCGATCAGCTCCATCCAGACTGGGAGTACTATTCTCTTTGGCGCTTGACCTCGGTTACCGCTGCGGGATACGCACCTGACGGAAAAACGGTAGGATCTTACCTGATCCGTCTACTCTATGATACGAGGGGCCTCTTAACTGGCACCGATGTCCTTCGTATAGAGAAAGAGAGGTGAGTACAAGTGGGCTTCTCCGTTGTTTATTCGGGCGGGGGCGTGATCGACAAGGTACGAGAGCTCCCCTATCCGCACTTTTCCAAATTTACCGAGCCCTTCATTCGCGGACGCATGCTTGATGTGACCGCGTCCAAGCAAGTCTTTTCCGATACCTATGCCCTTCCCTATCCGACAGAATTTTTATCCGTAGCTTTTGCTACCAATAATTACTGCGTCGGCGATTACTGGGAGCTGAGTCTGGACGGCGTGAAGGTCTGTGAAACGATTTATACCAAAGAGCTCCCGGAGTCCGTCTCGATGGGAAACAGCTTTGGGATCGTCTATCCGTTGAAGCCAAATGCGCAGGTCCGCTTTGACTTCCACAACATTTCAGGTACGGAAAAGAAAGTTTGGTACAATGTGAAATTTTTACGCAAGAAACTGTAAAGGAGGCGTATGGATGCCTAGTAAACAAGTAGCTTGGATCGAGGGCGAGGTCACAGCCGATTTGCTCATCAACAAGCTGGCTGATGAAATCGTCAATGCCAAAATCCCGGATACGAAGAACCGCTGGGAAAAGGTGTTTGAGGTTAATGAAGATAAGTGGGTTACGTATACAAAGACGACTGTTGCGAATACGCAAGGGACGTACAAGCATACGGATGGGAAGAGTTATCCGGTTTATGTTTTGCCGGATTTGAGGGAGTTGAGGGCTGTATATGCAGGAGTTCCTCTCGTTGATACTGATGGTTACATTCACGAAACAAGTGACCGTAACAACTCAAAAACAGGTAGAAAAATCCAAGTAAATGAGTTTACCTACAAAGATTCGGATGGAAGCGACATGATTCTCTCGGTACCCGGACTTCTTGTCGTTAATGTGAATGATCCAGATCCAACTAATACGGTAGGAAAGAAATGCTATGTATTACAACAAGGCAAGTATGAGTTAGATGGAGTTACTTTTACTCCCGGAGCTGAGTGGGACGAGTATAAACCCATTACACAAATGCCTTCTGATTGGAATGATCTTCTGGCAAAAGGACAATGGTCAGCATATTACGCATCAGGGGAATGGACCTATGTACGCCCTACTCCCTACAAATTCGGAATGGTCAAATACATTGCCAATCCCGTCCACCACTACGATCGCACTGTCGTCCTAAAAACCGTTCCTGACGTACCTTCAGGCCAAACATCTAACGAATATTTCGTCATGTTAAAACATCCTAACAATCAATACAACTACTTCGATGTGTCCTACGGCAAAGGCTTCACTGGTAAAAATCCCGTTGGAAAATCTGCTGATACCTACCTCCTGGCCTGCGATAAAACCACGATTATTCCTGGTAAGGTCCCAGTCATCCTCGACCAAAAACAGGCCGAGCTCCAATACAAGAAATGGAATAATCCTGACGAAACGGACAAATATACTCCACCTCACGAAGCTTGGGCTCTCGATTACGATGACAAGGTCGAAATCAAAAGTCCTTCCTCCCACTTTTTCTACGGCGCCGACTCTGTCGTCTCTTGGGTACCGAACAAGAAGCGTCGCCCAGATTATTGGGTCGAATACAACCTCTCTATCAGCAATGATCGAGTAGCAATCGTGATTGAAGGCGATCCTTCCCCTGATATGGATGCCTACTATACCAACTTCGCTTATATCGGAAAATCTATCCCGTTTGCCGACTACGACCATAAAGGAAACTTCGGTATTACGGTAGGGATGGGGGATCTTGTAAAAGAGAAGACAGGCTTCCTTCCAGCCGACATCAAACAGGACTCCAATCCTAACTATTCAGGCTGGGGACGCTATACCTCCAACGGCATGTACTCCTTCTCCATGCTGCAAACCCGAAGCTCCGTCTACTTCCAAGCGTACTACCCTGCCTTCATTACCCAGCTCCCTAAATACGATGGAGTGGGCACAATCCCCCCTGAGCTGTCCAAGATGGTACTCGAAGCAAACGGCTTCCAAAGCTCGAAATGGACGAAGAAATATCACGCTTCGCCAATCTATCTGGTACACCAGTTCGAAGGCTATCGGGGCTACCTCGACAGTGTCGTAGCAATCGAGGACCATAATCTGATCAACAAGGACGAGCTTGTCGTAGATACAGAGGAACCAAAAGATCCGAAGGACCCCGCTGCCGGAACCTGGACAGAGGTTTACAAGTTCTTTCGAATCAATACCCCTGTCAACTTCTTCAAGTACTCCCCCAACCCTACTGATTGCACCATCGCTATCTTAAAAGAAGTATATTAAAGGAGGAATTTCACATGGCCAATTTTAAATACATTGAAAAAATCACCACTTCTAAAGAGCTCCTGGATACGATTAAATCCGAAATTGAACAACTTACCAACTATACCTTTAACCCAGCCGCCGGAGAGACACAAGAAAAATCAACCTGGACGGTCATGACCGATCTGATTAAAAAAGATACCGCTTCTGGCAAAACCTCCGAGCTTGTCCTGAAAGGCATCTCCAGCATTAACAACGTGACCAAAGAGTTTTATGTCAAATTCGTCAATCCAGGCTTCACCAACCCGAAGGAGCATAGTTCCTTGACGGTTCAAGTATTGGAAGGATACAACGCGACAGCCAAAACCTTCGCAACAGAAGGACATCCAGTCAATTTCGAATGGGCTGACGAGAAATTCGTCACGAGTGACAAACGACCGACAGATCGTACGATAGACAAACCTGTCTACCTGTACATGAACGTGATGAATAATCGCCTTTCTCTAGTTGCCGTTGGCGATCCGGCTGTTCACTTTGAAGATTATCGCAAGAGCTTCCTGTATGTGGGCGCACTGAAACCATTCAAGTACAACATGGATGATGTGGTTGGAAACATCATGCTGACGGCTGGTGCTGTCGCTGCTGAGCCTGCTACGCCAATCGCCCCACACGATTATGGTCAATACACCTCTTTTGGCAACAACACCTTGCAAATGCTGGCGACAAAATCGGGCATTCGCTTCCAAAAACACTACCCTGCCTTCATTACCCAAGCTCCACAGCCTGGCAAGGCATATTCCGATAGCAAGCTCGGGGACACGGGTCTTCTTCTGGAGCCACAAGGCTTTAACGCATCTGCTTGGACACGCCGTTACCATTTGAGTCCGATTTATGTCGTGCATGGCTACGATGGATACCGCGGCAGCCTGGATGCATGCATTGCTGTTTCGAAAAACAACATTCTCCACTTGGATGAGTTGATCATTGATGTCGATCCGAGCGACACGACCAAGAAACACAAGCAGGAAGTTTACCGCTATTTCGACCACAATACCGAGCAGAATTTCATGAACTACTCCGCCAACGTAAAAATGGGGGTCGCTTTCCTGAAGGAAGTTCGCTACTAAAAGAAGTCCCTCTAAAACCGTATAGCTAGCAAAAGGGGGAAAACTAGAACGCATCTCTGGTGTTCCCCCTTCTTTTTGGGAGGTGAACCATTTGACCGGGATTTCTTCTCTAACAACCTATCAATTCAGACTTGCAGACCACTACGCTTCTATTCGCAACTATATCGGAAAAGTAACCTTCACGACCTCGCCCTCCCGTAAGTATTCCTTCGTCTATATTCCCTACGGACAAAGTGCCAGTATGGTTATGCTGGATTATTTGCTCGCGAATCGAAAATCATTTGCCGCTGACCTTCAAGACTCCTTGCAGGATATGATCCGGAATGATACTAGCATGGCCAGTCCCATGGAGCTGGTCGTGGTATCCGATCGCTCTCCGCTTAAAGAGAGCTTGCTTCAGGACGAGACCTTGGACGCTGACCGGATTATTAAGCAGCCATTACAAGTTATTCGTCGCGTTCATTTATCGGATCGGATCAAAACAGCAGGGATGGCACAGCTCGATCCAACCCAAATGTCCGTGCGCGTAAATAAGGATGAGCTGCATATTGATTTGCCACCAGCATCGGCTAGCCGTTCCATTTCTACCGAAGCTGCCGTTGAGAAAGAGAAACCTAGCGCAACACGAACTGAGCGATTCGCAGGAAAAAAGATAAACGAATGGTTCACGGGAGAGCGTACTTCTACATTTGATGTATTCATCAGCACCGAAAGAAGTTTGGCTGAGCGAAAGTTTTGGGCTTCTCTCTTTGTGCAGATGGAAAGAGAATACGCAACCAGATCAATCACTCACAACCTATCTATTGAGAACAGCCTACCTCTTTCCAGCCGGGATTACAGACATGCCATGTTTACGGATTGGTCCCGTTCCATTGGCGAGCGTCATTTTACGTTCGAGATGACCCGACACCTCGTGCAAGCCTTCCACCGGATGAAAACACAGCCAACGAAGGTGCTTCGTGACATGGACTGGGCTTACCTCAAAGCCCGTCAGTATGACGCTTTGCTGCACTTCCTACAACGTGCAAGCAGGATTGCTACGCAAGACTTAGCTATCCATCGAGCTTCTACAGGTTTTCGAAGCATGCGTCAAGATGGTTCCCTTTTACAAACGCACGACTGGGGCTATCGAGATTTCACGCGTCTTCTCTCCCTCGATTCCTTTTCACCAACAGCCTTCCGACCCTACCAAAATGACTTGTTCATCAATCACTCTCGACTCCATGCTACTCGTCCCTATCAATCCTTAGGCACACTCATGACGGAATATGCAATCGGGAATCGGGACGTGGTTTCAGACCTCGCTATTTTCCTATCACAGATTACGGGAACCCGAACGATTCAAACAAATGCTTCGCTCATGACCTATCTGGAACAAAGCTCCCGCCACAACAGCCACCCCTTGTTTGTTCCCAATCCCATCAATAATTCTCTTCGTGAAAGAACCAATCCGCTCTGGATTCCTCAGCACTTCGAACTCGGAAAGAAAGATCTTTCTCGCTCCACTTCGATTATCAGGGATGATATTCGCGCAAATCGCCAGCTCTTGCATGCTGCTCATCTTTGGGAAAAGGAACGCGCCATCGATCTTAGTGGGGGCAAAGCACCTAAGCCATCTTTTTATCAGAATGAGGATGACATTTTCGCCAACCTGGAAAATGTACGCCCAAGTCTTCTACAAGAATCGCTCGCTGCCCAGCTCTATTCTCGCGAAGCAACTATGGATGGCTTGTTGGCAGAAGAGATGATCTTCGCAGCAATGTTACGCTTACTGCCCGCTCATCTTTTGGAAGACATCCTTGCTTCCAAAGAATTTCCTTCCCACCTGATGGACGACATGATTTTTGCCTCGCGCCTTACAGACGGCCAAAGCATTCTGGAAGCACTCATGGAATGGGCACTGACCAACAAGACTTTCGATGCTTACGTAGATGAGGAATTTTTGGAGGGTGTGCGGACGCGGGTTCAGGCATTGATTGAATCGGAGGTCATTTTCAGTAAAGCCTTGCAAGACAGGGCCGGCATTCTTTCCTTTGAGACATGGGAGTCCACCCGTCCGAACGAGGTTCTCTCGCATCTGGAGGAAGACGGGGTTGCAGGAAAACGGGAAGTTTTGCTCTCTTCCACGGTTGATGAGGCAGAAATCACCAGCCAAATGGAGGCAGCCCCTGCAACTATTGCAGAAGCACTCGTTGGCGAAGATGTATTCCGTCCAGCCGAGCTGCAAATTGAGCATCCTTTTAGTTACATGGAACCCGATCCGTCCTTTTTGTTTGACGAGCATACAGCCCGTAAATCTGCTCACGCCAGCGATCTTGACGAGTTGCCGGTCACCGCACTGCTGCGCAGCAGAATCACGGAATTGTGCAGCGGCTATCTCTTCGCTACCTCCCCACATGAACGAGCCAGTTACCTCCTCGATTTATACGATGTGGCAGAAAAAAGCGCGCGTGATGGAGAACTGCAGGACGATGAGTGGCAAAAGTATGCCAAACTCGCGCTGGAACAAACGGTATTGCATGAGCAACTGATTGCCTATCAGCCAGAAGCAGCAGCTCATTTGATCGAATCCATCCTCAGCTACAAGCAACTGGATCAAGCTGTTATCAACACGGATTGGATAGCAAACAACCAAGAGCGCGCTACCTCTCTTCTCACTCAAATCATGGGTAAAAAAGAACTCGCAGACGCCGTCATCCTGGAATACTTGGCTGGCCAATTGGATCACAGAAAAGGACATATCGAGCAACCATTACTTTCCGTTCGCGACTACAAGAAGGCGTGGGCAGATCGTATAGAAGAAATAGGACAAGGTTTAGTCTACGACTACTCGGATGATGTACTCGAATCTGAACATGATCCAGAGCATTGGTCAGGTGGTTTTTCTGTTCCAGAAGTATACGATCCCCACGATCCATTCAATGCGTACTATCCATGGACGACAGATATGAATGCTCTCGCGATGGGGCAAGACAACTGGACTCGTTTTGGTTCTGGCACATGGGAGCATAATCGCGACCAAGGCACATTTACCCATCCAAAAGGCTCCAGTGGCATGAGTGGCTACATCCGAAACGACTTTACCTATACAGACTATCAGTTTGAGGTCGATTTCAAAGTCGATGAGCCCGCAGATGGTGACAGCGCTGGCATCGTGTTCAAATATCACAACGCTCAGAACTACTGGATGTTTGTCGTCAGTGACGGAAGCGCCAGCGGTATGCCGCGACCCATGCAGCTTTTTAAGGTAGAGAATGGTAGATCAATCATGTACTCTACCCCGATGAACCCGTTTGCCTGGGAAAAAGAGAAATGGTACACGCTGCGTGTTTGGGTTACGGGTAACCGCATCCGCGTCTGGGTAGATCATAACCTGCAATACGATTTTACGGATTAGAGGTGATCATTTTGGGTCATACGTTTGGCATTTTTTCTAAATCAGTGGGCAACGTCACATTCGGAAAAATGCGCTCCTCATTGGTAGAGGGCGCATTCCACCCGAATCATCCGGACAATCCGGACAGCCCCAATCGGCCTCGTGCAGAGGATCGCTACGCTGGGTATCAGAATCCGCTCTTAGGTGATCCTGGCAAAGGTCAGATCGGCCGTTGGCAGACGGTCAATCTCGATTCTCTCGAAAACATGATTGATCAGATGATTGAGCAATTTGTCCGAGACAAAAATTGGTACGCCAAGGTTCGTTGCCGCGAAGCGCTTTGGAACATGTACCGTCGCCTGGAATGGTGGGTCAACCAGCAAATCGATCCGCAAAAAAACGACTACCAGCGCGCCTTGCTCATGGTACGCGATTGCATTTACAAAATCCTGAAAAACGCTGAGCAGCCAGATGGAACCCACCAAAATGTTTCGCTGCCAGTCTGCCCGGCTCCTTACTATCATCATTTTAGTGGCTACTATCTCAATCATTACGATGCCATCGATAAAGAAGTCCCGACCTTCGATATGCGGACCCTCCCGCTGTCAGACAAGTTTCACGGCTTGTTCCGCTACGTCTCCTCCACCGAGGATCAGGAATGGAAGATGGTTCACTCCGTCGGCTCCAATGAGATGGCGGGGAACGAAAATATCATGAAGCTGGATGTGACCACACTCAAGCATGGCAACTCCAGTAAAGTAACTTTTCAATGGCGCTTTAAAAAGCAAGGCTTCATTCGTTTCAAGTACATGGCTAGCACCGCTCCCGGCGATGGGTTGCTGTTTTTTATTAACAATAATCAGGTTGGCGGGGAATGGAATCAAAACAGCAGCTGGCAGGAAGCGAAGTTTCACGTCAAGCCGGGGCAGACGTACAAGTTTGATTGGTTTGTGCGTAGGATGAGTGATCGGCGGTTTGGGGAAAATGCGGTTTATGTTAAAGATGTAGAGTGTGTTGAGGTGGTGCAGAGCTTGGATGAGCAGACGCCGCCGGATGTGGATACGTTGGGGGATGCAGCTTATAACATTCCAGGGTGGGAATGGATTACGTTTTCAGATAAGAGCATCATCACCACTTATTTTTCAGGAGTAAACGATACACTTTCAAGGAAAGTTCAGAGAGTACTTGATGCGGAGTGCGCTGGAGATTTCAGTTTTCAATACGAAATGGGAGTGGATAACCCGCCATATACGGATGAATCTGCTCTATTTTTCGATGAAAGATTTGCTTCCCGTACCCAAATCGGCGAAGGAGTACGAGGAAGTACCGCGGTCTCACAACATGGGTGGCAGTGGTCATTAGATGGACGTTCCTCCTCCACTCAAGAAGATTCAGCTATCATTTCCTATGATATTGAAATTGGTGACAACTGTACCGTTGATTTAACAGGAGATGTCCAACTGATTTGTCCACCACTAGAGATTGATCACTATGAGGAACGAACCACCAATGTTTCTGATCCTTTAAACTTCTCCTTCACCGGGGTGAGTCACTGGGAATGGAAGTCGATTCCCGGACTTGGCAGCGGAATTTATATGCAGGACCCTATTGTTTCTGGAAATGGAGATGCCACCTATACTTTTGACCTGGAGGCTGATGGGTGGATTGAGTTTAGTTTTACCACTGGTTTACGTGATACAGAAAGACTCCTCGTCATTATCAATGACGTACAACAACTAGAAGCAACGGGAGATGAATGGGAGAAAAATGTACAGCTCCCATTAGTAAAAGGCCGCAATACCGTTATTTTTCGAATTCAAGATGACCTGACAGAAGAACCCCTTGAAGAAACTTATCCTGGTGAATTCTCTTATCGCTCGTCAAGCGGCAAACATAAAACACCAATGAGCAGCTATATTGATGTAGACCGGGAATGGAAAACAGACAGAAACTCGAGTTATACAAAAGAAGATCGTGCAGAAAATGTTTACGACATCTTCCTGAACCCTGGTTCCTCCTTTGACTTTTCGGAAGAACTGGAGCTGAAAAGTCTCGTTGATGAATCAGAGGAAGATGAATATGAAGTAATTTTCTCTGAGGATTTCAATGATCGCGATAATTATGCACGTGAAATTCGTGTCGATGACAATTGGGAATGGGAAGATATCGTTACTCGTTATCATGGAGAAGGTCACGGAGGAGACGGCGTACTTAAGGTCGAGAATAAAGACGGTACCCGGAACCGCCTTTATGTCGAGAATATAGATTTGGATGAACCGGGGTTCGTAAAGTTCGAATATGGCGGTTCCTTTTCAGACTACGAATATCTCAGTTTATATAGTAACAATCGGTTAATTTGGTCTGAAAACAAAAGCACAAGTGATCCTCTTGGTCATACGGTAGTAGTTCCACTTAGCCGAGGAAAGCAAACGTTAAAGTGGGTATTTGAAGATTACGATGAAGTTGAGGTTGAGGACCCCGATTCCGATTATGAGCCGCCGACGAAACCAGATCCTTCTACAGGTGGCGAGCAGTGCTATCCGGCTGGAACAGAGACTTATCTGGCTGAATACGGTGTTAACTATGACCCTCAGCCAGTTCGTGAATCCAAAAGAAAGTTTAGAGTAGCCTGGAACACCAATGCTCATAGACCCATTAAGATTTACTATGATGGTTCAGTACCCATTGCTCAAGGTACCGAAAAAGATGGTTTTACAATCAGACGGCATATTAATAACTCTCCCATTACAACAGCCAAATATTCAGAGCGATTAAAAATCTATGCTGGTAAAGGCTATAATGTTCCAAATGCATTCGATGTCCCTGTCAAATGGGTTTTCCGCTCTCATCCTGACGCTGTTAAAAAGACACCGATACACTATGACAATACCTATGTGATAACATCCGAACAGGTTGCAAATAAACACATTTCCTCTACTTATTGGTACGTTGTATTTGACAGTGTAGGGAACGAACATTTAGAAGTTGAGTTTGACTATCAATACTATTGTTACGAACTAGATAGTCAACAAGGTAATAAAAATGGGCGACAAGTCTCTACGAGAAGATTATATGGTTACGCAATAGCGACGGAATATGATCCTAAAACGAATTCTCATCTATTTGTAACACGTAGAGGTATTGGCTGGAATACCCCAACAATCACAGCCACAGGTAATACGAGGATGAATGTAGGGAACATACAGAATCCCTATAAAATAAAAGATTGGAGCGGCGCTAAACACCATGGTCCCAAAAAATTTTATTGTAATAAGCCAGGTCCCTACTGCATTGTCTTTGACGTCCGACGAACTTTTTTTAAAGACTCAACGTTTGGAAAAGATGGTATCCCCTATTACATCGCTATTCGCAATCTCAAATTAACATCCAATAAACACCGTAAATTCAGCAACAACTATGACGACACTAAAGTAGAAGTTACTGTAACGGATATAACCAATCGAAGAATTATTGATTCCTACCCCTTATCAGCAGGTCCTACAGGACAGGCTGAACATTTCATAGAGTACGATGTCCCTCTAGGTAAACACTATCGTTTTGATTACAAGCTTTTAAAGGGAATAAGCCAGAGGGGAGGATTAGATGACAACGGAGGTGTCTTTACTCTAAGTCAAGGAAAAGCGGTAGAAAAGTGGTCTAAATATTGTATCGATAAACTAGGCTCCACTTATCCAAGAGACCAATCTCCATATGAACCCAATCTCCCTCCACCAACTCAAGTCATCATACCTGACGACTCCTGGTGTTGGATCGATACAATCGAGATCAGGCAAAGTAAAAAATCAAAACCATGCCGTGATGCCTATGTCCGCGTAAGAGTTCACGACGAAGACAACGGAACCATCCTATCCGAAGAGAAATACTCTGATTTTGATGATATCCAAACAATTAAGGCTGCCATTACCAATGATTCTGACGAAGGGAAAAATTATTCTATCCGAATCAAGTTCTATACGGATTGCGATGCCGAAGCGAGATTAAGTAATGGAGAATATACCTTCCACGATAAACTCCCCCTCCCTAAATCATCGGCGTTTGTCTACAATTTCAAAACAACAGCCAACGTCCCAATATGGATGGGTGGATGCAATGGCAGCAATATTCAGGTAAACATCTATGATCAAACAGGCAACAAACTTCAAAACACTACTGTTAATCTGTCCGGAAACTACGACTTTACCCTCGAAAACCTATCCAAACCCAACATTACCAAAGTACGCGTTGAAATTACTACAGAACAAAAAGGCGAAATAAGCGAGTGGACTGGTAAAAGTTATTTGACTACGTTCAAGCTACGAAATTTCAAGGCATCGGAAAATTGGACAATTGTCCCCTCTCCTTTTAATAGCCAATTGGACTTTTTCATTGATGGCGTTCTTCGAGGCAGCTATACAAATGCTGGTGGATCTCCTGTGTTTCAAGTAGATAGAGGAAGACATACTTTCACCTGGGTATTTACAGCAAAAGGTACAACAGAGGTCTGGGATTACTGCAATATCGACTACATCAAACTAACCAACTGGATCTGCGACAAGGTCCTCGTCACCCCCTACTGCGATCCCGGCAGCGGAGACAAATGCGTCGAAGCACTGATCAAATGCTTGCTGGCGATCTGGAAACAACGCCCTGAGGCATGTGTGATTGGCAAACGAATATGGCTATTTACGTAAGGAGGTACTTCTATGAGTGTAGTTTCTCGGCGTAAATCGGGGTTTCTCTTCGAGGATTCTTTCGATTCTCTTACCCTCGATTCCAAGTGGAACATGACACCGAATGATTCTTCAAGGTGGTCTTTAACAGACGCACCAGGCTCTCTCCGTTTAAAAGGCGGAGCTGAGCCACTTCAACTCTTTTTAGACACACTTACCCCCGTGAAGCAATTCGTCCTCGATATGAAAAATTCATACAATCCGAAAGCTTCCGGAAGCACAGGCGGATTGACTGTCTTCATAAACCACAATGACTTTTTCCACGTCGAAGAATATTACGATGCAACGCAAGGCACTGCGAAAACCTTCCCCTGGCTCCGGCTAGTACGCGACTACAATACCTACACCGCTTATTGGTCCGAGGACGGCGTCATCTGGCACATCATCGGTTCGGAAGAATTCAATCGCCTTGCTCCCAAAATCGGTATGTTTCTCAACAGCAGCGCTACAGACGACTATCTGGACATGGAACACGTCCGCGTTTTCTCCCTCCCTACTCTCACTGTTTCAAACCTCTCTCCCGGCACCCGCGTGGAGCTGCTCGATTCCACAGGAGCCGCTGTCGACTCCAAAACGTGTCGGACAAGCCAAACATCCATTCAATTTGATATGACTCAGCGTCCTATCCCTTTCACTGGCTCTCTTCGTTTTGCGGAAGCAGACGGCAAAACAACGATTAGCTCCAGCGACCAGATGAAAATGTGGGGCGGCGACGAATACGACTTTTCCCCCTCTCCCACCCTCTTTTTTATCGATGGCGAAGGAAATGAGGTCCACCTGCAAGACAACACAGAGGAGTTTCTCGGTCATATGCTCCAAGGCCAGTACAAGGAAGTAAAAATGATCGCCCGAAATACCATGCTTCATGGAACTTTTACGGGTATCCAAGGTGTTCTCACTTCCTATGCAGGTACCGATCAGTACAAGCGGCTTGTAGATGTCGCCGTAGACCAAAACGGTGTGCCCGGCACGTGGGGCGATTCTTTCACCCTGCCGGATACTGCCGCAGGAAAAGAACAAGTTTTCTGGACGCGGATTTCTCGAGAAATCGATCCAGCACTCGTAGATAAAACGACGCATGTCCATTTTGGGCTCAATTTGTCCGCCGTTTATACCAAATAAATCGAAAAGGAGCTGAACGTATGTCGGTCAGAATCACCCGAACAGGCAACGAGGTCGTCCTGGATCATAATGAGTTGGCCAACAAGGGAAAACGTACCCACGCTGAAATCGACTCCTACCTTCAGGAGCTGGATGACGCTAGAGAGGATAAACCGAGCTTAAAGGATAGATTTCGTGAGCTAAAAGACAAAGACGACGAACAGGATCGTCAGCTTGATGCCGTGAAAAGTGATGTTTCTACCATTCAAGCGCGGCTGAATACGTTATCGTCAACGGTCAGTGCGGCAGAAGCGAAAAATCAGACGCAAGATCTTCGTCTTTCGCAAGTCGAACAAAAAAACGCCCAGCAAGACCAAGCCATTTTGAAGCTACAAAGCGATGTCTCCTCTAACCCGAACGCCGAGGTGGTTGCTGCACGTCGGGATCGGGATGGCAGGACGTTTCCCAGTCTGAAAGCTCGGTTGGATGATATGCAGGGGAAGATTGGTACGGGGGACGATGGCGGTGGAACAACTACCACGAAGCCGTTAGTTGACGTCGTTGCTGCTACTAATATTTTGCGTAATGCTTATCGGACTTTGGAAAGTACGGGGCAGGGAGCGACGGTACGGCATAATTTGTATGCCGATTCTTTTGTAAATACGTCGGGGGTTGATATATCAAAGTCCGAATCATTTCAAATTGGAAGTGGCAAATTCACCAAATCAGCTGGCTCAGTTTATAGCTGGAAGACACTAGGTGTACAGATCGCTTCTTCTGTTGGAGATTACAGCAATAGCAATACTGGCTATCGCCCATACAAAGCAAACGGCACCACATCTGTCTACTCTGTTGAAAAAATCGCAGATGATAATGCCGTTGCGTCTCCAGGCGGATATTCTGATTACTGGTTACAAAGTGGTACAAGTGCTGACTTGTTCATGAAATGGGAAGCCCTTGTTGATGTTTCGAAAGTCATTCTTTGGATGAATGGGAGTTTTGGTAGTAACGGTCACCACTATTGTGATCATCAAATTTTTGTTAAGAATCCTTTTTCAGGTAAGTGGGATGCAGTAACACCAAGAATAAATCTCGCCTCTTCGACTGACAAAGGTATACATGGCGATGGTTCATGGCACTACCCTATCAGCCTAGACTATCTCATTAATGAGGTCAAAGTAACGGTATGGAATAAAAGCACATACATGACCGTTACTGAAATACAAATACTGCAAGCATCTGACAAAAATCCTGTCATGGTTTCTAAACCGATTCCATTGGCAAAAGCTCCGACCCATCTTGTGCTGGATGCAGAGTACGAAGGCAATATCAGCATTGATTTGTCACTCGATGGAGGAACCACGTTCACAGCTGGTTTTCCTTTGAATCAGTTGGTTGACTTAAGCACTTTCCTACCAGGCAATTCTCTTGTCATTCGAGCCAATCTTACTGATAAAGCATTACTCAACAGCATTGGCTGCATTTGGTATGACGAAGACACTCTCCCCACTTATACAGATACGGTAGGCGGTAGTTCTGGAGGAAAAGACCCCGGTAATAGTGGTACCAAAGTAGAGGTAGATCCTTCACTTGGCTCGATCCTTTTATACGATACCATTGGCCTCATCACAGCCAATTTCCGAGCTGCCGAAGCTCTCAATCTCCCCAAATACACCGCTAAAAATTTAATCATTGACTCATTTATAGACGACTCGGGCATTGATAAAACAAGATCTTCTGGCTTCATCGTTGAACAAGGTGAAGTCAAACGCATGGGACATAACGCAGTTAAAGGCAAGACTTACTATCTAAATCCTATCCCAACAAAAAATTATCCAGATAATACACCATACTCAAAACTAACTGATGGTAAAGCCGGAAAAGACGGCTCAGCTGCCGATTATCTTGATGGCTCTTGGATTAGTCAGTTAGGGATTCCTGGATCGATTTCTACGGTAGACTTTGACCTTACCGTTCCAGAAATAATTAATCGTGTCAAAGCCATGTTTTGTGAGTATCAGGTATCTGGAATTTTCTATCCTCCCGAGCTATACGTCTATGGATCGGATGACAACAGCAATTGGACTCTGCTTTTTCATGAGCCAAGTGGTCTAAGTGGCAATGGTATTAGAAAATGGGTTGACTTTACCTTCACGAACTCTACCCCATATCGATACTATCGCGTAGGCTATTCTATTGGCGGTACGGGAGAGAACCAAAAACATTTATTTGTCAATGAGATAGAGTTGTACTCTACTGGTCCCACCACTATATATACCAACGTGGAATCCCTTCCTGTAGAACCTAAGAAAATGATTGTTATAGCGGAACACCAAGGGCAAGTCATCTACGATTTATCTATGAACGGCGGAAATACCTGGTTGAACAACATTACTCTCGACAAGTTTTTGGAGGTAACTGGTGGGAAAGAAGTTTGCATTCGTGCCACTCTCTCCACAGGGTCAACTCTATCATCATTAGGTTATGGATGGTTCGATGATTCAGTCGAATTCATCAAGGTCACACCGGGAAGTGGCAACACCGGATCAACCGGTTTAATCCAAATTAATAAATTCGGAGTTATAGCCTCCCCTAACACACCTGAAGAAGTAAACATAACCATCCCATATACTTCCGACTATAAATTACCCCCTATTGAGGTTTTGAAATTTGCCCCCGGTGAACAAAATTACTCCCTCGAAATTGCATCCTTTTCTAGCAACGAAGCCTCTAACTTTGACCATGACAATTACCTGGAGTTGGAGGGTATGTTACGGCTTAAAACCGACTATTTGATTGAAATGACAGAAGACGTCGTGCTTTCCTCTGGTAATAGTGTGTACTCTTTTAATCTCGATGTTAATCAATACTCGAGTATTGAGAAAATTGAGGTGACTTAAATATTCTATTGGCCTTCAATTCAAGAGTTGAGGTGAAAAAAATGCCAGTGCCAGCAACAACTGGGCAACTCCGAGAAAATGTTTTTGACATGGAAATCGCTGATTACATTGTGATGAAGGTGATTTCAACAGGTCTTCACGAATTCGGTGGAAGTACTGCAGGATACACAGAAACTCCTATCCATGGAACCAAACTAAGTCTCTTAAATACCTTCATTTACATGGTGAAAGTAGAAAAAGGCCTGTTAATTGCAGACAGGGTTCGTTCACATTCCGTCTCATGGGACAGTCTTAACAAACAAAAGGCAATAGAGGGAAATAGTTGGAATAGCTCCAATCTCATTCCTTTTATGACCAGTAATACGTCTCCCAGCGGTATCGTTACTGCAAGTAGTGTAGGGAGCAATCAATATGGTGCTTTTCAAGCGTTCGATGGCAAATTAAGTGGCGCAGGAAAAAATGTATGGTATACAAATGGGGAGTCTAAAGGTTGGTTGGCCTATGAATTCCCAGAACCAAAAATTGTGAGAAAATATGCTGTTACTTGCGGCGAAGCAACTGACACGGTAGCTTCTTCTCCAAAGGAATGGTTTTTTGAAGGTTGGGATGGAGTCAATTGGATTCAATTAGATTATGTTACCTCTCAAATAAATTGGTCTGAATCGCAGAAACGCCATTTTCCTATCGATAACAACAAACCTTATATGAAGTATCGCATGAACGTTCTCGCAAATAACGGCTCAGCATTTCTCAGCATTGGTGAATTGGAAATGTTTGAGTTTGGGGGTATTATGCGATCTTTGACTGGCGGTGTAACCAATGCAGACGAAATCGGGCAACTGTCCCTTATTGATAAAAATAAAGGTGGATGGCCTGCCAATAATGAGTGGGATAAATACATTGTGAATTTCCCTATTGATAAAATTCAGCCAGGAAAGACACTGGATGATGTATTCCATTGGAATGTAGGTGTAGCTACTTGGTGTCAAGAAACACCCGTCACTGGAACGAGACACCATGACGGAGTCACAACTGGTGCTTCTGGGCATCGAATATGGAGAGGTTCTACTAATACAAGTGGTTCTGTACGAAAAGAAGTGAACTATTCCAATTTCTCGGTTAGTAGCATTAGCAGCACGACAATTGGATACCGACCTGTATTTGAATATAGAGAGAAGTGATTGAAAATGACAATGCCCGCAACTACAGGACAATTAAGAACAAAAATTTCTGATATGGAAATTGGGGATTACATTCCTTGTAGATTTTATTATGACAAGACTAATAGCCAGATGGCATTTATGGGATTAGGTACCCCTCCCTCTACAATTGCACCAGAATTTCCTTTCACCGGCAATGCTTCAGGGTTTGGTAGTTTCTATTTCCTGAAATCTGCAAAAGGTTTACTTATTGCAGATCGTGTACTTGTTCACTCTGTATCGTGGAATACCATAAACGCCAATCGATTCATTCAAGGAATTCCAGTACTTGTGGTAAATAAAGTACCTGCTTTAACAACGTCAGATAACGGTTCAGATGGAGGTCGGGTTATATATAGCAATCAATACAATTCTGGAAATGAAGCTGCAAAGAATTTGTTTAATCCTGACCAGGGGTACTGGAATGCGGGAACTTCTGTCCTTTCTCAATGGGTAGGTTACATTTTTGGTGAACCACAAGTGGTTAATGCAGTAGGCTTCACAGATTTTAACAGTTCGGTATATACATCAAACGTATCCGTTCAAGCGACAAGTGATGGTTCCACTTGGAATATCACACTTGCAAATGCTTCCTACTCGAGTAGTGGAACGAAAGTGATTACCTTTAATAATTCGACTGCCTATTTAGGTTACAGGCTTGTCATTAACGGCTACGTAGGAGGCTGGATAGCATTAAGAGCAGGGCTATATTTCGGAGAATGCAAGGATGCTATAACTGCGCGATCTCTAACAGGCGGAGTAGCCTATGCAGATGGGCAAGGAAACCTGTCTACTACTGAAAAAGAAAATGGAGCTTGGCCAGTTAACAATGAATGGGATAAATACGTAGTGAATTTCCCAAATCATTTGATACGACCAGACAAAACACTTAATGATGTATTCCATTTCATGGATGTATCTACTTGGTGCCAAGACACGCCTAGTCTCTCGATGCCATCTGCTGTAAATTCAGCCAGAGTGGGCAGAGGCCATTTAAACGCAAAGGAATTTGGATACATTTTAAGCTCTAATGTAACAGCCAGTTTGGCATGCTTTCGCCCAGTATTTGAATACAAGGAGTTGTAAGATATGGCAACAGTGGGACAATATTTACCATCACCCGAAGTAGGATGGAAAAGATATGATGACACAAGCCCATCAATTAATTTCTCTGGCACATGGGTTACAGAAAGTAGCGGTCTTCATTATGGTGGAAATGCAAAACATTCTAATGCTAATGACCTTAACGCAAAAATATCTTTTAAATTTACAGGTACGAAGATAAGAATTATTGCGGCGTTGGCTCCGAATAAGTCAATCGCTGTGCCGATAAAAATTGATGGGGTTTCCGAAACTTACAATCAATTTAAATCAGTAACACAATACCAGTCATTGCTTTACGAGAAAACTGGACTAACAGAGGGAGAACATACTGTTGAAATTGGTATTCCATCAAATATTGGAACAAATAATATTCAGATTGATGCTATTGATATTGATGAAAGTGGTTACCTAATTGGTAGGATAGGTCAACAGTACACAGCACCCGAAAATGGTTGGATAAGGATTGAAAATAATTCACCAAAACTCATATATGAAGGTGCATGGGTTAGTGGTAGTAATACTTCAACCTCTGGTGGCAATTGGCATCAATTAAGTGGTAACAAGACTCCAGCGTCAGTTAAATTTAGATTTTATGGCACGAAAATAAGAATTATCAGCGTGTGTAATAGTGCTTACACGCCTGACCCAATAGATATCTACATTGATGGAGTTAAATACTCAACCCTCATCAACGATAGAAATTCACTGTACCAGACACTAATTTTTGAAAGAGCGAATTTACCAATTGGACTCCACACTGTTGAAATTGTTCAGCAACCATTTGATGGTCTGGGATTTATTTTTGACGCTATTGATATTGATGACACCGGTTATCTTACTACCAGTGTAGGACAACGTTTAACTGAACCAGAAATAGGATGGAAAAGATATGATGACACAAGTCCGTCAATTAATTTCTCTGGCACATGGGTTACAGAAAGTAGCGGTCTTCATTATGGCGGAACTGCAAAACATTCTAATCCTAACGACATAAGCGCAAAAATATCTTTTAAATTTACAGGCACGAAGATTAGAATTATTGCGCCCTTGACTCCGAATAAGTCAATCGCTGTGCCGATAAAGATTGATGGGGTTTCCGAAACTTACAATCAATTTAAATCAGCAGTACAGTACCAGTCATTGCTTTACGAGAAAACTGGATTGACAGAGGGAGAGCATACTGTTGAAATTAGTATTCCGCCTGACGTTGGGACAAATAATGTGCAGATGGATGCTATTGATATTGATTCCAACGGCAGACTCCTGCATCCTGATGAAGTAACAGACCTAAATGACTTACAAGTAGGAAAACGAATACGCGCTAACTATATTGCTTCAAATAACTTATTTGGTACTGTGTCTGGCCTAGGAGAAGAATCAAAAGAATTGCTTCCTAATGTACCCACTACTTCTCCAAATGGTGACTTCTACTTCATCATGGTTGACACAGATCATAAAGGTCGAAAAATACTGATTTCGGACAGAAACATTCAATCTGGCATCTCTATGGATGTTTTAAATACAGCAGGGATTGCTTCAGGCAGTGGACTTCCTACGACACTCTCTGACTTCAAAGATACTTTCCTTGTTGGCGGTGGAGCATCTGCATCTCATAACACTGTATTAATCAACGGTGCTGGCGGGGTAAGAACAGATAGAGGCCTTACTAGTGGAAAATGGTATTGGGAAGCTTTCGTTCTTGGCAGCTCCAACACTCACATTGGGGTTGCAACATCCAATGTTGCTCTATCAAATCCAGTTGGTTCAGGAGCAGTGGTTAGAAGTTATGCGGGATCGGGATTAAAGTGGAATGGATCAGCTGCTTCTTATGGCTCCAGTTACACCAGCGGAGACGTAATTGGCATTGGTTTGGATATGGATGAGGGGACATTAACTTTCTATAAAAACGGAGTCTCACAAGGAGCCGCATTTACAGACTTAAAATCTCTAGGCACCGTCTACCCACTTTTCTTTAGTGGATCAAGCTCAGATCATTTAAAAGCCGTATTTAATTTTGGACACAATCCTTTTAGGTATGAAGTCCCTCTCGGTTATTCCAGTCTTGTTCCTACACCTACTCATGCTTTCACTCTGCGACTTCTAACGGGAGGAATTTCCCCAAACGATAAAGACAATGAATGGGATAAATACATGACCGATGATCGTATCTGGAATAACGTCAATCACGGTTCATGGACAAGTACGACCGATCAATCGAATGCAAAGGCCCGCGTAATTCGGGGTTATAACGGTCTTACAAACTGGACATCTGGTACAACAGATCTTACAACCCCAGGTAGAGGCTTCCGTCCAGTTCTTCTGATTGAATCAATTAATAATAACAGATTCCTCATACTAGACGGCACAGACGTGAAAACGTACACTTCTTCCGGCTGGGAAACCGTTGGTACTACTCCTCCCACAGACGATATGTTTCTAAATAAAGGCATGCTCGACCTCTCTACATGCGCCCCCTACTTGAAAGATTTAAAAGACAAATCCAACCTCAAAATCCTTGTTTCAAAACCTAAAAGAGAGCCAACAGTCGCTCATCTCGTTGGAGTTCCTGTACCAAGAATCGTAAAAATGAAAAATGATACTAGCTTTCTCGGCGTAGCTAAAATCAACTCTTTAACCTTATCAGGTACAGAGAAAGGCGTTCTAAGAGTCGCAATAAGTACGGACAGTGGAACAACATGGGAAGCAAAACAAAAGGATGGCTCGTGGACAACAGTCGATGTTACTACCCCCATTGAATTCAAAGAAAAAGCAATGACAATAGACGATTTCAATAGCATCTCTGAATGGGACGAGAAAATTGGCCAAGCTAGAAACTTGCGATGCGCCTTCTACTTCGAACAGTCTTCATCCGCTGATGAAACAAGTCTGGACTCTCTTACCATGGATGTGGACTTACTAGATTCCTGGGACATGGCGATGCCAGGAGTAGACTACAAATATGGATATAATCGAAATACCAATCTGCGAGTCCTCTTGCTGTCAAATGGAGACTACAAAATTAACGTTGGCTCTGGCGGCGGCAGCGGCTCCACGCTCACAGAAGTAGATGGAGGTACTTTTTAATGACACTACCAATCAAACTAAAACGCGGTCTAAAAGCCAATCTCCCCTCCGCTGCATCAGCAGGAGAGCCTCTTTTTACAACCGATACCCATGAACTTTTTGTCGGAACAGGTGAAAGTGTAGTGCCCATCGCAGCATCTGATCCCACTCTTGCAAATCGAGTAGAAGAACTTGAAATGAACAGAAGTACCATGTCCAGCACCTACACCGAAGAATTTGATACATTAACCTATGTCGACTCCGAAAAGACAACTGCTGGAATTGTAGGGGGAAGAGTAACTCCTACGGTTACCCCTGACTTTACCGAAGACTTCAGTACCACAAACTATTATGACGGATCGAATTCTTTGGGAGTCACCGTAGATACAACTAACCGTCTGATCAGGAATTCCGCAGGGATTAAAAACGGTATTTTTTACGCCAAGCCGATTACCATCCCTAACACAAGTAAAGTCACCATTAACGCTGTAGCCAACGAGCCTAGCGCATACGCATTCTCAGAAGCCACTCGCTTTTCTTATTCCGGAAGTGTCTTTTCGCAGCCTATGGGTTTTACAGATCGCACGAATCGTACTTGGAAGGTGGCGCTTGTCAATGGTAAGGGGATTTATGCAAAAGTAACAAATCCTGATGGCAGCCTGGCTTTTGAAAGAACCATCTTGCCATTTACAGGGAATACTCATACTCTTCCTTTTCAATCGATAGATTACGTCGTCGACTACAACAATCGTGTTTGGTTCTCCATCTCACACGCATCCTTAGACGGTGTAATTGGTAGCGTGAATAGCGACGGTACCACATTCAAGGATTGGTCCCCCATTTATCTAGGATCATTTGAGGTAGTCGCAACGTCACTAACAGTAGATAGGCAAAACAGAATTTGGGTATTTCATTCTGTTGCCGACTATACACGAATTCACGTTTTTAACAGTGATGGTTCTTTAGTTAAGGATTTGACTAATATCCTTAGTTCCGGAACTACGAGTTACTTACGTTCAACCTACGACCCTATAAGAAATCAAATTGCTGTAGCTGTAATAAATTCAAATGCATTCAAAGTAATCCTATTTGATAGTGCATTTCGCATTGTTCGAAATGTCAATATAACTGTAGGCGGGGGACATGACGGCTCACTGGACATGATGTACGACTCGGATCTCGATAGATACATCGCTATACAAACGATTTATACGGGCGCAACGACATCCTACACAGTTAAACTCTATTCTCTTCATCCTGAAACACTTGCTCAAACCACTACAGTCGCAAACATCAACGCAAATTGGGTTTCCAGACTAGTTGCTGACGGCTCAAATTACCACTTCGTTTACTCCTCCTATGCAGAGTTAAACAAATACTATCTCACTACCTTCAAGGCTTCCGATTTAACCGTCATTGATTCTTCTGTAACGGTCTCGACCTATGCCGGCAAGCATTTTCCCTTTAAAGATAGCAACGGAGTTCTTCGTTCGTTATCGTTAACTTCCAGATATGAAACAAACCAGGCCATCGACGAATACACTTTTGGAGCATCCAAAGCTACCGTTACGTTGGAGGTAACCAATAACAACGGGCTAGATTGGATAAATGCTTTACCCGGAGAAGAAGTTACATTCCAAACACCTTCCACCTCACTACTTATACGAGCCAGATTAGACTCACCTACTACAAATCTATCCCCAGAGCTATATGGTTATCGGGTAATTACAGGCACTCTTTCAGGGGAGGTCATCCAAGAGTTTGTAAGCACCAAGCTCCCTTCCGTATCTCCCATTGCCCATGCCTCGCTTACCGCTGACCAAACCCTTCAAGAAGGCTCGATAGACTGGTACCTATCCAACAACGGCGGCGCTACTTGGGAATCAGCAGTCCTTGGACGCAAACATTCCTTTAAGAACCCGCTCTATGCAGATTTACGAGTAAAAGCAGTCATTACCTCGCCCTCTGGCTCCGTGAAATCCCCTGCCATCTCTGGTTACACCCTGACCAGTTCCAACCTATTACTCACCCCGGCCCAAACAGGGACTAATCTAACAGCTACCATGTCAGCAGACCAAACCCTATCCGCCCCGGACACCTTCACCAAAATCAATTTCAATACAACAACCGAAGACGGTCTGCAAGAATTCGATAAAAACCAGAGCCGTTTTGTGGCAAAAGCACCGGGCGACTACTTAATTATCGGATCAGCCCGCATCAAAAGCCCGACAAGCTCTCCAAACGGACTGCAACTAGAGGTCCGAATCAATGGTGAACTCCAAAAAGTACTCAGCAGCAACGTTTCCTATTCGAATCATGCCTGGTGCTTAAACGGCTCAAGCATCGTTCGTCTACAGCCCGGCGACTATGTAGAGCTTTTCGGTTACTCGTTTTTTGCCAATGGCGTCGTAGAAGCCCTCCCTACCTATTCTTACTTCCAAATCAAGCAGTTGTGGTAGCATTTCCACTCAAACCACCGTGAGAATTTCCCCGAACTGTCTACTCTATATATAGACCTCACAAGAGAAAGCAGGTGAACAAACGGATGATCCAAACACTACTCAACTCCTCCACTCTCCCTTTGGTAGTATCCAGTATGCTGACGGCAATCGTCACCTATCTGGTTGCTCGCCACAACAACAAGAAAGAGTTGATGATTACAGACAGGCAGCAAATCTCGCAGGAAAACCAGCAAATTCGCCAGGAGCTTCGTCAGGAAATGGACAAGCTTCGGGAAGAACTCCATGTTTGGCGCAACCGTTGCATGGAGCTTGAAACCATCGTGCAGGAGTGGCGAGATAAATACACGACGCTGGTAGTAGAGAGACAACAGCTAGAGTTTCGTGTAAAAGAGCTGGAGACCGAGCTCAAAACGTACATGCAGGGAAGGGTCTCCTAGATGTAACTGATCCAGCCGCATCTCCTTTTGTTCCTCATCAATGACCGCTTGGTCCAAGGTGCCATCCACGAAGGTGACACCTACCTTCCTTGGGGCGAAATCTCGCCTCGCCTCAGTCTTGATCACTATTTACATCCCCGAAGTACGCCCCGCTTTACTAACAAAAGGAGGAACAACCTTTGATTGACATTGACCAATTCATTCACAGCCTGAGTCTGCTTACTTTTATGGCGATCTTGATCGAAGCCGTAACGGAAATTTTAAAAAATGCCTTCCCCGTACTAAAAGACCGCTCCACTTACCTCCTCTCTATCCTCATTGGCATTTCGCTCTCCCTTGCTTTTCAAGTCAACCCCTTTGGTCTTGAGGGCAGCGGCTACTACGTTTCTGCCGTGCTGGCTGGTATCCTCACCAGCCGCGGAGCGAACTACCTCAACAGCTTTGTGAAAAAGCTGAATACATCCTCGAAGCAATAGCCTCATTCTTCCCTACAAAAAAGCACCTGACCTGATGCAACGTCACACGCATCAAGGCAGGTGCCTCTTCTCTTTTCTCTCTATACTTCCTCTATCAACCGCGCCAACAAGGTAGCGCGCGTCGATATTTCTCCCAGTTCGATCCATTCATCCGGCGAATGGGCGTAGCCACCTTTTACACCAAGTCCATCCAGTGTCGGGACTCCACAAGCAGCAGCAAAGTTGCCATCGCTGACTCCGCCTGTACCCGACTCTTCCAAAGCCATCCCTAGTTCATTGATGCTAATGGATTGTGCAAGGGAAAATAATTTGCCTGTCTCTTCGGTTCGCTCCATCGGCGGTCGGCGAATGCCTCCCTTTACGCTGATGTTTGTACCGGCTAGCACTGGTGTGAGTTCACTCATTACCTTCTCCATGCGTAATGCCTCTTGCATCGAGATAAATCTCACGTCTACTTCAGCTTCTGCCGAGTCGGCTACGACATTGGAGCCGATTCCGCCCTTGATGACGCCCACGTTGACGGTCGTTCCTTTCTCGTAATCGGTCAAGGCATGCAGATATTGCACCTGTCTCGCCAGCTCTTCAATAGCAGAGACACCTTTTTGATGATCGACGCCAGCGTGTGAGGAAATACCGCTGACTGCCACGGTAAAATGGGCGCTTCCCTTCCGCCATGTTTTGAGTGCGCCGCTCGGTTCGGTTGGTGGCTCCAACACAAAGCTCGCCACCGAACGCGCGGCTTCTTCTTCTACCAGTCGGCGAGAAGTCGGGCTGCCGATCTCCTCGTCGCTGTTTAGCAGAAGTACAATTTTTTTATCTGGAGGCAGGCGGTCCAGCTTCACCAATGCCCGCATCGCAAACATGGCTTGCAAAACGCCCGCTTTCATATCGTATACGCCTGGCCCGTACGCTTTCTCATCCCGGATTGCAAACGGTCGGCGAGCCGCCTCTCCTTCTAGCCATACAGTATCGTAGTGGCCAATGATGAGGATTTGCTTTTCCCCGTTGCCCAGCGTACAACGCACCTGATCGCCATATGTCTTATTCGGGATCAGCTCTGCTACTCCCCCTGTCAGCCGTTGAAACTGTAGGGCGAACCAGCCCGCCATGCGGTCGCCTAGCTGTTTGTCACGAGAAGGCGAGTCCATGTTGACTGCCTCTTCGAGTAGCTGTAGATAGTGGGACATATTCTCTTGTACATAAGTGTGGATTGACATAGTGCCTCTTCCTTAGTGAGATTGTGAATTGAGTCCGAACAGGCGCTCTAGTCCGTACACTTTTTCCAACAAGACGATGAACACCAGACTCAGCAGGATGACCACTGAGGAAATCGAAGCCACCAACGGGTCAAGTGTTTCCTGCATATAGGTGAAAATCGCGAGTGGCAGCGTCGTTGTATCCGGTGCCACCAAGAATAAGGAAACCGTCACATTGTCAAACGACGTCAAGAACGAAAAGATCATCCCCGACACGATGGCCGGACGCAACAGTGGCAACGTAATATCCCAGAACACCCGAAACGGATGGGCCCCGAGCATGTATCCCGCTTTTTCCAACGTATAATCGAACGAGCTAAGCCCTGTGAGCACCAGCCTTACGACATACGGAATCGAGATCAGCATGTGCGCCAGCAAAAGCCCCGTAAACGTCCCAGCGATACCAATTCGCGTGAAAAACAGCAGCGCGGAAATCCCGATAATGAGCGAAGGAACGGTAAGTGGTGAAAGCATCAGTGCGTTGATGATGCCGCTCCCACGAAACTTGTATTTGGACAGCGCGAATGCAGCCAATGTCCCTATGAGAGTCGCCAAAATTGCCGTTACCGTAGCGAGCTTAAGACTGAACCACAGCGAATCGATGAACTCCGGTCGATCCAAAATCATCTCATACCACTGCCACGAAAACCCTTCCGGCGGAAACCCGAGATATCCTGCTGCGGTAAAGGAGCTCGGGATAATGACCAGAAACGGCAGATTGACCAAAACAAGCACAAAGAATGTGATGAGTCCGAGTACGTTTATTTTTTTCATGACGCAAACACCTCTTTATACCGCTTGGTTTCAATTAGCTTCGTATACAAAGTCACTAATAGAATCGTGCTTCCCAGAAGCAGGAAGGCAAGTGCCGCACCCAAAGGCCAGTTCAGTGTCGCCATGATTTGCTCATAGGCGATGACAGGCATGACCTTAACGGACGTTCCCCCCATCAAGGCAGGTGTTACAAAAGCACTCATCGACAAGCTGAACACCAGTGTCGTACCGGCAATAATCCCCGGCAAGCACAAGGGCAAAGTCACACTGAAAAACGTACGTACGCGGGAAGCCCCCAAAATCGATGCCGCCTTATTCAGGGACGGATCGATGGCATACAGGCTCGTTGCAATCGCCAGAACCATGTAGGCAATAAAGGAATCCGTCAGACCGATCACAATACCCAGCTCGTTGTACAACAGCCGCAATGGTTGATCGATCAACCCCAGACTGATCAACGTTTCATTGATCCACCCTTTTTCCCCTAAAACTACTACCCAACCGAAGTTGCGAATAACAACACTGATAAGGTGAGGGGCCAGGATCAGCATCGTGACGATTCCACGCATTTTCCCTGTAGCCTGCGCCATGTACATCGCTACAGGGAATCCAAGCAAGAGGCTCGCCAATACCGTCCAGAGACTCACGCGAATTGTCCGCCAAAGAACTTCCAAGTAGTACGGATCTTGTACAAACAATAAATAATTGTGCAAAGAAAACGCCTGATTCTCATCCTGAAAGCTAAGCAAAAGCATCATCAGCATCGGGATGATGAATACGCCAAGCAACAAAATCATCGCAGGTGCTGTCAACAATGTAACCGAGAGACGCTTGCTCATCCGTCATCCCCTTCCTGCGGGCATGACCAGTACGTCGTCCGCGTTCCATTGACAGTAAACCGTTTGACCTTCTTGGCGGTCCACCGAACTATCGGTCATTTGGACTTTTACCGAAAGCGTATGCTCCCCGACCTTGACCTCACATTCTGTGTACGAGCCCAGGAAGGAGGCAAGCTGCAAATGTCCTTTTACCCGATTCGCTTCCTCGCTGACTGCTGTATCGGTCAGCTTGATTTTCTCTGGTCGGATAAAAATGATCACTTTTTCATGGAGTGCCACTGTTCGCTGTTGCTTTGCTGCCTTCACAAGCATTCCACCAGTCGTCCGCAGCGTGAGTACATCCCCGTCCAATCCGATGACTTCCCCTTCCAAACGGTTCGTCTTACCGATGAAGGTATGTACGAATTCAGATGCGGGCTGATTGTAAATCTCCAGCGGTGTACCGATTTGCTCCACGAATCCGTGATTCATGACCACAATGCGATCAGAGAGCGCTAGCGCCTCTTCTTGGTCATGGGTAACGAAAATAGTCGTAACGCCGATTTCGTGATGTAAGCGCTTTAACTCATCGCGTAGCTCTTCACGAAGTTTGGCATCCAAGTTACTGAGCGGCTCATCCAAAAGCAGGAGCGACGGCTCAATAACAAGCGCCCGTGCAATCGCAATCCGCTGACGTTGTCCGCCAGAGAGCTGTTTCGGGTAGCGGTCTGCTACGTTTGGCAGCTTGACCAGCCCGAGTACACGATTCACACGCTCTTGCATTTCTTGCTTGTTCACTTTGCGCAATTTCAAGCCGTAGGCGATGTTTTCCGCCACAGTCATATGCGGGAACAACGAGTACGTCTGGAACACCATTCCCAGCTCCCGTTTGTACGGAGGCACGCCATTCATTCGCTGCCCCTTGATCAAGAGGTCTCCGCCATCCGGGTCCAAAAAACCGGCAATCATATTCAAGGTCGTGGTCTTACCGCAACCAGATGGGCCGAGGAACGAGATGAATTCGCCTTGCTCCACCTGCAGGTTGAAGTTTTGAACCACGACATTGCTTTGAAATTTTTTCATGATGCCGCGCAGTTCAACGTCAATCACCTTGGTCACGTGAATACCTACTTTCCTGTTTTAGGTGCGATTTCTTTGTTAAAGCGATCCAGCCAAGCAGATGTTTCCTTGCTCACTACGCTATAGTCGAAGTTGACAACTTTTGTGCGATCGAATTCCAATGTTTTCGCTACATCGTCTGGTAGCTTCACAGATGTTGCCGGATTGTAGTACAGCTTCGTTGCGTACATCGTTTGAATTTCATCTGTCAAAAGGAAATCGACGAATGCTTTTGCCGCTTTTGGACTCTTCGAACCTTTTACCAGCGTAGCTACGTTCGGTACGATGTTTCCTCCCTCTTCAGGGAAAACGAACTCCAATGGTACGCCTGCTTCTTTTTGTGTCAAGCTGCGCGCCATCGTCCAAGTGGTGTACGCTGCGCTCTTGTTTTGCAGATTTTGCTGAAGCTGTGCTGCACTCTTCGCAAAGGTCGGCATGTATCCTGCAATCGTTTCCATTTGTTTGAAGCCTTGTTCCATATTTTTCTCGGACCCGCCATTTGCGTACGCCAGCATGATCATCGCAGAGCGTCCGAAGTTGCTCGCTACGTCTGTCATCGTGATGTAGCCTTTCACTTCAGGCTTCGCCAGGTCATTCCACGATTTCGGTACAGGCAAGCCTTTTTCTTTTACCAGATCCGCATTGTAGGAAATCCCCATCGGCGTGAAGTTTACGACGACACCGCTATCCTCTGTCACATGCAAATCTTCCGGTACGTTTTTCATGTTCGGAATCTCTGTTGCCGATACGGTTTCCCACAAGCCTTCTTGACGACCTTTCTCTTGCTCGCCGCCCTCCACGATGGTCAAGTCGATTTGCGGAGAATTTTTCTGTGCCTTAACCTTCGCCACAATGTCCGTAGAAACTCCGGAAACATAGGTCAGCTTTACATTCGGATACTTCTCGTTAAACTTCTTGAAGACTTCATCCTTCATCATCTTTTCAACGGTCGCGCCGTTTCCTGCTACTACCAAAGTGTCTTCCAGCTGAGCTTGTGCTTCGGTGCCGCTATTGTTGCCAGCAGCCGGTGCAGGAGCAGATGTTTGCGGTGTGGAGGAGCCACATCCAGCCAGCAAGGAACCAGTCAAAGCGAAAATGGACAAGACGGATAATGCCTTTTTCTTCATGTAAGTTCGACCCCCGATTGTCTGTATTGTTCACGAATAGAGAACATCGTTTCCTATTCGAGAACGATAATGTTATACTAGCATAAAGATACTGACTATTCAAGGTAGTCGTAATACCATCATCATTGCCTGAATTGCGAGATTGTCAGCATTGTTTCTTACACGTAAAATAAGGCTATTGTAAGCAAAGGAGACGTTTGTATGGACCAAGTATTGTCTTCTGTTCGAAATGGCTGTCGGCTGTTAAAAATATTTCTCGATTCGCCAAAGGAACTCGGGGTAACGGAGCTCAGCAAAAAGCTCCAGCTGTCTAAGGGAGCCGTTCACAAGCTCCTGTCCACGCTGGAGTCTGAAGGCTTTATCCGCCAAAATGAAAAAACCAAGCAGTATACGCTTGGCTACACGCTTTTGGAGCTGGGCACGAAGGTGCTCACGAATCACGATATCGTTGATTTTTCCAAACCGTTTCTGGACCAGCTTGTCTCACGGACAAACGAATTGGCGGTCTTATGTGTACAAGATTCCAAGGACGCAATTTATGTAGCCAAAGAGGATTCGCTTCATCCTGTTCGGTTTACCGTCGAATCCTTCCGACGTTTTCCCCTTTACTCTACCTCCGCCGCCAGGGTTTTGCTCGCCTATCAGCCGGAGGAGTTTCAGGATGAGATTTTGCAGGAACACCCGCTGAAAAGCTACACACCTCATTCGTACACGTCAATCGAGCAAATCAAAGAAGATTTGGTGACGATCCGCAAGCGAGGCTATGAAATCAGCTCGAATCGGCGCAATACAGGCGTGACCGGAATCGCTGCCCCGATTTTTGATTCAACTGGACACGTAACTGCATCCGTCAGTGTCATCGGTCCCTCCGACCGCGTGATGCCGAAACAAGAAGAGATTTTACAAGAAACGCTAGCGACGGTACGTGCGATGTCTGCTCAGTTAGGGTATCGAATGTCTTGAGCATAGCTTGAGTTGCATATGAAAAAACCTCCTGTTCATCAGTCTGCTCCGATGACAGGAGGTTTCTCTTTATGCTGACTCATCGCCTGCCAAATTTTTCATCTTGAGGAGAAACGGTTTAGTTCGTTTTTCGTCTACTAATTGTGAAACGTATTTACGTGTAAACAGAAAGGAAATGACATCCTATGAGAAAAACATATTTGCTGCTTTCTTCTTTGTTATTCTGTGCTTTGCTTGTTCCTGACGCTCATGCAGCTTCACAGCAAGGAACGCTTGCACCTGTTCCTCCCCAAGTAATGGTTCCAACAAGTAGCAAGGATAAACAAGGAAATACCCTTGAAAAATCAATGGCATATGTGAAAACGCTACAAGTGAAAAATGGAAAACTAATCGTCTCGCTGGACTATGTTCAATGGTTTTTCGGTGAGGCAGCTGTAAAAGCTTATCGTCAAGATCATCCATTAGAAAAAGAGGACTATCCTATGCCATATTACATTCGTAATAGCAGTCCTAAAATTAGAACGTTTGAAATTTCTCCAAAGGCTTCGTTTACTCTTCAAACCAACTCTACTCAAGGCGAGAATTTCCATTGGAATGAAGCAGTAAACGCCGATACTTTTAAAAAGTTTGTACTATCCAAGGGAATTCCTTATCAGATACCATTCCACGTTGAAGTAAAGAATGGAATCATCACAAAAGTTACAGAACAGTACGTCCCCTAATTATTAGCAGCACTCCCTTTTTGGGATGCTGCTTTTCCTCACCCGATCCCTTGGATTGGGTTTTTATTTTCCCGTTCCACTTGCAAATAAGGCTCCCATGCACGTTTCAACAGACGAATCCCACCCTCAATCTCCTCGATGGTCTGCCCCCCGAATCCGAACTGAAAAGCCGGAAGTCCATTTTCCTGCGGATGAACCCATTTATGTGCGGTTGGATAGACACGAACGCCTGATGCAGCCGCAATTTGTGTCAACTGTTGCGGTGTGCTCTTGCTTTCCACTTCTACCGTTACGGACAGCCCAGCATCCTGACCTTTGATCCGGATGCACGTTCCAAAGTGTTCCTGCAAGCACTGAAGCAGCACCCCATGCTTTTTGCGGTAAAGCGTCCGCATCTTGCGAATATGCCGCTCCCAATCGCCATTTTTCATGAACAAGGCCAGCGTCTCCTGATGAATACGCGATGCCGACTGGTCAAAATCCGCCAATTTCTCCTGATACACCGCCAATAACGCTTGTGGCAAAACCATATAGCTCATCCGAATCGACGGCAGCAACGCCTTGGAGAACGTCCCCAAATAAATGACGCGTCCCTGCGTATCCAGCCCTTGAAGGGAAGGTATCGGCTTGCCATGATAGCGAAACTCACCGTCGTAGTCATCCTCCATGATGTAGCTCCCCGTCTGATTCGCCCAGTGTAGCAGCTTTAGCCGTTTGGCATACGGCATGACAATACCAGAAGGGTCCTGATGAGACGGAGTGATATAAACGAGCTGCGCTCCACTCTCACTAAGCGCTTCCACATCAATCCCATCCTCCTCCAGCTTGATCGGGCGCACATCATAGCCCAAATGGGAAAACACGGCACGAACACCGTGATAGCCCGGCTCTTCCATCGCAACAGCCTGTCCTCGTATCCCGAATAAGATCATCAATAAGCTGATCATCACTTGCGTTCCCGCACCGATCACTATTTGTTCCGGCGTAGCTTGTACACCTCGAGCACGTCCGAGATAACGTGCGAGCTCCTCCCGCAGCTGCGGCTCTCCTTGTCCATCGCCGTAGTAGAGCACATGCTTGTTTTCTTCCTGCATGCATTGGTTGGTGTACTTGCGCCAACGCTCAAAAGGAAAATGCTCGGCATCTACGCGGGCTTGGTGAAAATCATATTGGACCGGGACTGGTAAAGACGTAGGTGCAGGCGTTTGGACGTGAGCCGTTTTACTTGGTTGCTGCCCTTTCCCTGTAGATACAGGTACAGGTACAGGTACAGGTACAGGCACTGGCCCATCCCAGTCCACATCGACCACATAAAATCCGCTGCGCTCCCGACTCTCAATGTAGCCTTCTGCCATGAGCTGGTGATAGGCGCTCTCGACAGTTGTTTTACTCACTTGCAAAAATCCGCTCAATGCCCGAACAGAAGGCAGACGCGTCCCGGAGATCAAGCGCCTCCCCTGTATTTCTGTACAAAAATAGCGATATAGCTGTAGATAGAGAGGCTCGCTCCCTTCTACAAAGCGGGGACTAATATCTAGCAAGCTGTATCCTCTCCTCGCTGACCAAATGAAAAACCGACGGAGACAAAAATCCCCATCGGTACTCACGTTTCCATTACACCAATATTACGCCAAATACGCCTCTCTTACCTGCGGATTCATCAATAATGTCTGAGCGTCGTCTTGCAAAATAATTTCGCCTGTCTGAATCACATAACCGCGATGCGCGACAGACAGCGCCTGATTCGCATTTTGCTCGACCAAGAGAATCGTCATGCCTTCCTTGTTCAGCTCCTTAACGATGTCAAAAATCTGCTCCACCAGAATCGGCGCCAATCCCATCGAAGGTTCATCGAGCATGAGAATTTTTGGCTTCATCATCAGTCCACGAGCAATCGCCAGCATTTGCTGCTCGCCCCCGGACATCGTGCCGCCTTTTTGACTAACCCGTTCCTTCAATCGCGGAAAGTAAGCAAAGGCACGCTCGATTCCTTCTTCAATCACCTTTTTATCAGATACACTGAAGGCACCCATCTCCAAATTCTCGCGTACGGTCAGCTTTGGAAAAATACGGCGACCTTCCGGAACGTGGGCGATTCCTGCTAAGGCAATATCATGTGTACGCATCTGTGTAATGTCTTTGCCATTAAAGATGACTTTTCCTTCTTTGGCACGGGTTTGCGCACAAATCGTTTTCAACGTAGTGGATTTACCTGCCCCGTTGGAGCCGATCAGCGTCACCACTTCGCCTTCGTTTACCGTTATGCTCAATCCTTTTAATGCGTGGATGCCGCCGTAATACGTATGAACGTTAGTCAGCTCTAGCAATGCCATCGATTTTCCTCCTTCTACGACACGTCCGACGCACTTTTTCCGAGATAGGCCTCAATGACGTTAGGATTGTTGCGGATTTGTTCGGGTGTACCTTCTGCAATTTTTCTCCCGTAATCCAGCACGTGAATGTACTCGCTAAGTCCCATGACCAGCTTCATATCATGCTCGATCAAAATGATCGTCAAATCGAGCTCTTTTTTCAGCCGACGAATAAAATCCGTCATCTCAACCGTCTCGCGAGGATTCATCCCTGCCGCCGGTTCATCGAGCAAAATAATTTGCGGATTGGTCGCCATCGCCCGGGCAATTTCCAGTCTTCGTTGCAACCCGTAAGGCAGACTCCCTGCTGCTTCATTGGCAATATGTGCGATCCCGACATACTCCATGAGCTGATAAGCCTCGACGCGCGTCCGTTCTTCCTCCTGGCGTACACGCTTGGAGTTGAACAGGATTCCAAGAATTCCAGCCGATAAGCGGCTATGCACACCCACCATAACATTTTCCAATGCCGTCATTTCTTTGAACAGACGAATGTTTTGAAAGGTGCGCGTGATACCGCGACTCGCGATCTGATCAGGACGAAGCTTCTTGATGCTTTTGCCATTCAGCAGGATTTCTCCCTCGTCTGGCTCGTAAAATCCGGTAATCATATTGAAAAAAGTCGTTTTTCCGGCCCCATTCGGACCGATGACCGCAGTAATACTTCCTTTTTCGATGTCAATCGAGACGTCTTGATTGGCTACCAAGCCACCAAAGCGCTTCGTTAAATTTTTTGCCTCTAACAATGCCATGCTCATTTCCCTCCTCGTCCGCTATGACTGTTTTCCAGAAGTCAATTGGGACAGTCTGCCGAGAATCCCCAGCTTTTCTTTGCCAAACTCGCTCTTTTTGATCGCATCGAGATTGTTTTTCTTCCGTTTGGCCGGAATCAATCCGTTAGGGCGATACAAGGCAACGAGAATGAGCATAATTCCGAAAATGAGTCGCTGAAACTTGGATGGGTCCAACTGGTTAGGCAAACTGATGATCCCCGCATTTTGCAGACCGTGCAGGAAGTTGGAGAATTCTTTTAACAGCTGTACCTGCAAGATTGTGACAAAAGCGGCGCCAAGCACAACGCCTGGAATACTGCCACTCCCACCCAGAATGACCATGACCAATATCCCGATCGATTCCATCAGCGTAAAGGAAGTCGGATCGATAAACGTCTGTTTGGCAGCAAAGATAACACCGACGACACCAGCGAAGGAAGCACCCAGTGCAAATGCTGCCAGCTTGGTATTCAACAGGGAAATCCCCATGGACTGGGCAGCCAGCTCATCCTCACGTACCGCAATCCATGCACGCCCCAAACGGGAATGCTCAAAGCGTATATTCGCCAAAACGATAAAGGCAATCACAAACAACACAATGAAGTAAAAGTAAAACGGCGTCCCCATTTTGATCCCAAACAGCTCAGGAGACGGAATCGGCGTGATTCCCTGTGGACCGTTGGTGATGTTGATGGGCTTGTCCAGGTTGTTGAAGACAATGCGAATGATTTCACCGAAGCCCAAGGTCACGATCGCGAGGTAATCCCCTTTTACTCTGAGAACTGGCAATCCTAGCAATATTCCGAAAACAGCAGCCACAATCAAGCCGACTATGAGAAATGGCCAAAACCACTCACCGGAGAGCGGGAACAGATTCCCTGCAATAAACTCATTCGCTTGCGAGGTCGAGAAAATCGCGTACGCATAAGCCCCAGCAGCAAAAAACGCAACGTAACCCAAGTCAAGCAGACCAGCAAAGCCTACTACGATATTCAAGCCCAAAGCCATCGCTACGTAGATGCCAACCTGTGAAGCTACCTCCATGTAGTAACGGTTTTCACCGGCTACCAACGGAATGATCAGGAGGAGAACGATAGCGCCAATCGCCATTTTGATCGACTTGGAGGTATTAGTGTAATAGACAAGCACAATGGAAGAAAGAATGCCGAGAAACGCGATAACCGATTTATCCATGAGGTACAACGCGGCAGAAAAAGCTACAATCCAGATTAACGTAAATACGAGCGGAATGCCTTTGAACGATTTCCAAGCGAGATTTGCCATTTATTTCACCTACACTTTCTCTTTTACAGCTTCGCCAAACAGTCCTTCCGGCTTGAAGAGAAGCACGAGAATTAAAATACTGAACGCAAACACATCTTTGTACTCTGCACCAAAGGCTCCGTTGGTCAGCGGCCCCATAAAGGCACCGGACAGAGATTCTAGAAGACCGAGGAGTACGCCACCGATCATCGCACCACGCAGGTTCCCAATCCCGCCGAGGACGGCAGCGGTAAATGCTTTTAGACCAAGAATAAAACCGATATACGGATCGATCGTCCCGTAGTTTTGCGCAAACAGAACACCTGTCGCGCCACCCAAACTGGAGCCAATCAAAAACGTAAGCATGATTACTTTGTTTACATTTATGGTCATCAGCGAAGCCGTACTCTGGTCTTGTGCAACGGCGCGCATGGCGATTCCCCACTTTGTTTTATTCACAAACAACGTCAACGCAATCATCATGACGATCGCAATTACAATTACGATTAATCCTTTTGTTGGGATCGTAGCAATACTACCTATTGGAATCGAACCTGTAAAAAGAGCGGGACTATTCAGATAAAACTCATTACGAGCTAGTGCTTCTGTAAAACGTACGAGGTCCTGTAGCAAAAACGATACGCCAATCGCCGAAATCAACGGCACAAGACGAGGTGCTCCACGCAATGGTCGATAGGCAATCCTCTCAATTCCTACCCCCAAAGCACCAGTTAATACCATGGCAATTATGAGTGTTATGAAAAGTGCGACAAATGGATTCATACCTTCGAGTGCCCCTAGCGCATCAGAGATCAATAATACCTCTGTACCGATAAAGGCTCCGACCATGAAAATGTCTCCATGAGCAAAGTTGATAATTTCCAAAATCCCGTAAACCATTGTGTAGCCTAAAGCCACGACTGCGTACATAAATCCAAGTGTCAATCCGTCAACCAACACCTGAGGCAAAATGTTGATCATGCTTTCCCATCCCTCATTTCTCATGTAAACTTGTACAAATTTTCTGCATTCATTCGGTTGACTGGACTTGTTTTCTCGTGGAAAAGGGGCCAACACCGGCGTGCAGCCCCCTATCCTGATATGAGGCATGGGAGTGTGTGCGCATTGTGTGGTGTGATTACTCGGCCTTGCCTACGAAAATGGATTTGTCCTTGTCAAACTTGTAAATAAATACATCTGCATTTGTGTTGTCACCTTTTTCATCAAAGGTAACTTTGGTGAATTGACCCTGAAAATCCTTGGTTTTGTGGACTGCATCGAGGACTTGCTCGCGGGTTGGTTTTTTGCCTCCGTTTGCTTTGGTAGCTTCCAAAACACCATTGAGGATGACGTTCATAGAGTCGAAACCGTAGACGGAATAGGTTTCCAGAGGCTTGTTTGTGACTTTTTTGTACTCTTCAGCCCATTTCTTGCCCTCTTCGGTCTGCGTTACGTCCCCTGCTACTGACGTAAAGACTACACCTTCGACAGCAGCTCCGGCTATTTTTATCATATCAGAAGAATCCAAGCCGTCGCCACCCATAAAATAACCCTTAAATCCTTTTTCACGAGCTTGTTTGATCAAGATTCCACCTTCTGGATAAAGACCGCCGAAAAAGATGATGTCCGGGTTTTTCACCGTTACCTGGTTAAGTACCGCGCTGTAGTCCTTTTCGCCCTGGGTAATGCCTTCGAAGCCAAGGATTTGAACTCCATCCTTTTCGAATTGCATCTTTACTTGATCACTCAGACCTTGGCCGTATGCAGTCTTATCATGGATAATATAGGCCGTTTTTACACCAAGTGTATTTTTTGCATAAAGAGCAGCCTTTGGTCCTTGCGCGTCATCGCGAGCACAGATTCGATGGACGGTTTTCTTACCTTCCTCCGTGAGCTTTACCCCTGTATTTGCTGGAGATACCATTACCAGCTTGCCTTCCTCGTACTTCACAGACGATGGAATGGCAACACCTGTGTTATAGTGCCCAACTACACCGTACACATCGGGATCAGAGATGAGCATCTCCGCATTGGATACCCCGATTTTCGGGTCGCCTTGATCATCCTGAGGGAAAAGCTGGAGATCAAAGCCAAGTGCTTTAAACTCTTCCTTGCGCTTTTCGAGTGCGTAACCTGCGCCTGTCTTAATCGCATCTCCCACAGCAGAATTGCTCCCGGATAGTGGGGATTGTGTGGCGATCTTGATGAGACCGCCCTCGGTCTTTCCGTTACCGCTGTTGCTTGGAGCTGGCTGACTTTGCCCCCCGCTTGCGTTACTACCGCCGCTTGAATTACTGTTTCCTGCGCAACCTGTTAATGCCATACTCGCAGCCAATACCGCAGATAAAACTCCGACATAAGAGCGCTTTTTCATTCAGAATGAATCCCCCTTTTATCATTCTTTGTTCTTGTTACCCAGTCCATCTACCTCGCTAGCCAGGTTGCGACTTTCAAAAACAATGACTCTTCGGGGATAAAGATAGATGAGGCTTGGTTGTTTTTATTTTAAAATAAATCTGATAATTTACAAGAAGTAAAATATATTTTATATACATATATCATTGATGTACAAACAATTACAAATCGATTATGACCGCAAGCGTCCCTTAAGGTAGAGGGAGTGCCGGAACGATGATTTGCCCACTCTTAACATCGACAATGCCTGTTGCTGTAAGACGGGCATACGGCAAGTGGGTAGCGGTAAAAAACAAAATCGAATAAATCGGGTCAAGATGGACATGGCCTTTGGAACGGAGCTGATTTACCAAATTTTCACCCATGCTGATCACTTCCTCCATCGGTGCAGATGCGAATTTTCCAGTAAGAGGCAATGGGCATTCACAAATTACTTTTCCTTCATCGATCAGGACGACCCCGCCTTTTATTTCCCGAGTACGTTCCAATGCTTGTGCCATCGCGTGGGGATTGCGTCCGATTACGATCCAATCGCCAGACGCTGAATAGGTGCTGGCCAGCCCTTCGAGATGCTCACCGAAGCCGCGAAGCACTGCCAATGTTCGGTTGCCGCCAGTTGCATCGATGGTCGCGATCAGCGCCAACTGCGGATCATGCTGCAAAGATACATAACCATCCTGATCAACGGGCATGTCCTCTAGCGACAACCGGGTGATAACGGCATTCAGCATCTGTAACACAGGGGCCTTGCAGTCTTCATCTGGCCGCAAGCGGAACCAATCAGGATGTGCCTGCTTTTTCAATGGATCTGTCAAACGTAACGAAGCTTCGTCCCATTGAGGCTGAACGGTTGGGACGAGCAGGGTTCCCTTTTCTGCCACCCGTTGTCCATTTGCAATCACGATGGATGGTGTCGGTTTATCCTTTGCCGTCAACAACAGCATATCCGCGATTCGGCCCGGCGCAATTCCTCCGATCTCCGCGTCCAACCCGTAATAGACAGCCGGGTTCAGCGTCGCCATGACATACGCTTCCTCTGGTGGCATCCCCGCTTCGATGGCCACACGGATCGTACTATTCATGAACCCGTCACGATGCATCGGCGGCGTACTTCCATCTGATGTGAGCATCATCCGTGATGACCACGGCACACCCAGCGCAAGCCACCCTTTCACCAGCTCCGGCAGATCAGGGCGAATGGAGGAATGGCGCAGTGTCGCATACATACCTAAACGGATACGCGCCAGCAAATCTGCTGCATCGATGGCCTCATGACAAGCTGTTACGCCGGCTGCTGCGGCAATGTTCAAGGTCTCGTAAGAAGCTCCCGGATGATGTCCCTCCATCCTTTTGCCCAAGTCACGCGTATGCTTCAAACCAAAAAGCAGCGTTTCATCCTCTTGTAAAACGCCGCCCCAATTCGTCAACTCCCCACCCTGAATCACGCGTGGATGCTCCAGCATTCGCGCCAAGCTTTCCTTGGTGAACGCCGGATGAGCTTTCCCTGTCTGCGGATCGAGTCTGCCCCAGAAAAATTGCTTCACCGGATGAGCAACCAGAGACTCCATGATCGCTGCCGTTTGCGAAAAAGGCAGATGCATCAGCATCAATGAGTCCGACATCATTCCAGTCGTTCCCGTTTGCAGAGCAAAGTCAGCCAACGTGTAAGGGTTGTACCATTGAAACGGATGTGCGTGTGGCTCGATGTAACCCGGAACGAGATACTGCCCAGCCGCCTCGATGATGACAGTCTGATCATCGACCAACGGCTCTTTTTCTCCTACATAAGCAATTCGTTCTCCCGCCACTGCGACGTGATGCTCTTGCCATTCTTTTGTATACACATTCAGAACGCTTGCGCCTTTTATCCAGAGGCTTGCCGGTGCCTGACGTCTACTCACGCGAATCATGTTCAAGTAATCACGATCTGATATGGCTCGTACGCGCATCATTTCTTCTCTCCTTGTTGGTCTGCCGATGTCTACAGCTTCGCCGCCCATAAATCATTCCCCTGCAAGCTTGGTGGTGGTAGTAACAATTCCCACGGGTGTCTTGTCGCCCTTCATCGCAGACTATCGAATAGAAGTAATTGCGACAGGAGGACAACTCTCATGCACAAAAACGTAGGTAGAACTGACGCGCTGATTCGCATAACTGGCGGTCTGTTAGGCTTGGCATACGGCATCGGTAGAATGAACCGTCGCCCATACAACACTCCATGGCTGCTCATGGCTTTTTCAGCCATGAAAGTAGCAGAAGGAGCTACTCGCTTTTGTCCGATGTACGCAGCGATGGGCATCAATACGAAAAAAGGGAATGGCATGCAGGGCATGATGGATCAACTCAAGAAAAAAGGCGTACAGATGGCAGTCAATCAGTTCACACGCTCCATGAATATTGCGCCCATCAAAGACTCGAACAACAGCCAGGATGATGCGAGCAATACGCCATCTACCACCAATAAGACAAACATACAGTATTCTGCAAGCCCTCAATCATCAACGAATCAGGAAAAACAACCAATCAACAATCTGCAAAACACGAAGCTTACCTCCGAGGATCAACTTCTCGAAAAGGCGGCAAGAGAGTTCATTTCATTTCGCTCCCAAGATAATAATAACAGCAGCACTACTCGCTACCCCACGTACAGATAAGGAGAGGAGGCACTGCATATGCTTGTCGGCTCCCAGATGTATGAATGGATGTCCCATAACTTCTTTGTTATTGCCACGATCATTGGCGTCATCGGCGTGATGGGATATTACTTCTTTCGGACGTCGAAAAGAAGAGGAAGATATCGACAATAGCCAATCATAGACAGGAAGACGAAAAGCCCGTTACATTCGATGAAAATGTAACGGGCTTTTCACAAATCATATTAGAAAGGGAATTTGCGCGGTTCTGTCTGGACGGACACCCATTTTACTGTCGTGAATTCTTCCAAGCCGATTTCACCGCCGTAGCGGCCAATGCCGGAGCTTTTCTCTCCACCAAACGGAGCGTTCATATCCAAGTTAGCAGTAGCGTCATTGACATGTGTCATGCCACTTTCGACAGCACGTGCAAATGCAATGCCTTTCTCCAAATCCTGCGTAAACACTGCGCCAGACAAGCCATACTCTGTGTTATTGGCCCACTCCAGCACTTCTTCATCTGACTCGAATGGAATAATGGTTGCAATGGGTCCGAAAATTTCGGTTTGCGCCAGTCGCGACTCCTGCTTCACATCTGCAAAAACATACGGAGTCAAAATATTGCCGATACGCTTACCTTCCAGCACAACTCGTGCGCCATCCTGCTTTGCATCCTCCGCAATACCGATTACCTTCTGCATTTGGCGTTCGTTGATCAGTGGACCGATAATTACTTTTGGATCGATTGGGTCGCCGTATGGCAGTTGCTCTGCTCGTTCCGCGAAACGGCGGACAAACTCGTCGTAATGCTTGCGATGAACGAACATGCGATTTGTGCACACACATACTTGTCCAACATTGAAAAATTTTCCGAATACGGCTGCATCAATCGCAGCATCCAGATCAGCATCTTCCAGTACAACGAACGGATTGTTACCGCCGAGTTCAAGAGAAACACGCTTCAGATGCTGGCCGCACAATGCGCCGATATGACGACCGACATTTGTAGATCCCGTAAAGGAAATGATCCGTGGAACCGGGTGTTCGATCAAGTAATCTCCTACCTCTGCGATATCATAGCCGACGACATTCAGAACACCTTTTGGAAGGCCTGCTTGCTCAAAAATATCAGCAATAAACGGGCCACCCGACATGTATGTGCCAGAATCCGGCTTGAGAACGAGAGCGTCACCCACAGCAATCGCCGGAGCGATTACGCGCATCGCAGACATAAGCGGGAAATTGAAAGGTGTAATGACACCGATCACACCGATTGGGTGACGGTAGACATGATTCTCTTTGCCAGGGACAGTACCTGGGAAAATTTGTGGCTCATACATGCGATCCACATACTCAATAGAAGCCACGATCATCCCAACTGAAACCATGAATTCGGCCATCGCTTTGACGAACGAGCTTCCTGTCTCCTTTATCATGATTCCAATGTATTCGTCTTTTCTTTCCTGCATGAGCTGAGCTGCACGTCGCAGCACTTGCTTCTTCTCGTCAGCCGAAGCCTGTGCCCATTTTTTCTGCGCTTGCTTCGCTGCTTGGTATGCTTCATCAATGTCGTTTCGATTCGCCAGCTTCATGCGGGCTACCACGTCACCATTGTAAGGGTTTACATTTTCATACACATAATCACTTGAGCCTTCGCGCCAAACCCCGTTGATATATTGCATGGAGAATTTATCTGCCATCTCTCGGTGACCCCCTTAAAATTTTGTAATGACAGTTACCCCTACGCCGCCATAAGAAACCATTTCATCGAATGCAGCATTGATGTCATCCAAAGCGATTTGTTTTGTGATCAATTTCCCTGGTGCGACCTTGCCTTGGCTGACCATATTAAGCATTGCCGGAAACTCCGGGATCGGCATGCCAGCAGAACCAATCAGTTGCAATTCGTGTCCGAGCACGAGATTAACCGGAATCGGTGTCATACCGCCGTTTGGATTGGAGCTCAAACCGATTTGTACATGACGTCCACGTTTGCGCAGGCTCATGATCGAATTGAGGCATGTTTCCTGAATACCCAGGGCATCGATGGAAAGATGAGCGCCGCCCTTCGTTATTTCCTTAATAGCTTGAGGCGCATTTTCTTCTTTGCTATTAACGGTTGCAACCGCTCCCATTTCTTTGGCGAATGCGAGCTTATCGTCGGCAATGTCGACCGCGATGACGTTCGCGCCTGCTGCTGCTGCAATTTGGATAGCAGATAGCCCCACGCCTCCGGTGCCATAAACAGCAACCCATTCCCCTGGACGAACGTTTCCTTGGGCAACTGTACCATGGAAAGCCGTCATGAATCGGCAACCCATGGCAGCCGCACTCAGGAAATCAACGTTCTCAGGCAGGTGAAGAAGGTTCAGGTCCGCGTTTGGAATGTGGATATATTCTGCATATCCTCCGTTAAAATGCATGCCGACCAATTGGCTGTTATCGCAAACGTTATTGTGACCGGACAAGCAATGCGGGCATACACCATCGCCTTGGGTGAAAGGTACGATAACGCGGTCGCCTTTTTTGAAATTACGGATGTTGCTTCCGACTTGTTCCACAACACCGCTCATTTCATGTCCGAGAATATGCGGGAAGTTTTGAACCATAGACATCTTTCCGTGAATCGCGTGCAAGTCGCTACGGCATACACCGGACGCCACCAATTTCAAGATAACACCGTCTGGGGTCAATTCAGGGTCTGCGACATGTTTTACAACTAAAGGTTGATTAAAAGCTTCAAGGACAGCAGCTCTCATTCTTTATACAACTCCCATCGACTGAGTATTCGTTCGCCTTCATTATAGGAAGTTATTTTCATAATGAATAATATATTATAATTATCTAAATGATAGATAAACGTCTATATAGAAAGGGAAATAGACAATGGACCTGCTTCAGATGAAATATTTCTTGACTGTAGCCCGGTTGGAACACATGACAAAGGCCGCTGAGGTACTGAATATCAGTCAGCCTTCTTTGAGCATAATGATTGCACGCTTGGAAGAACGCGTGGGTGTACCGTTGTTTGACCGCCACGGTCGCAAAATTCGTTTAAATCAATTCGGAAAGGTATATGCGGAGCATGTAGAGCAAATCTTTCATGTGCTGGAACAAGGTGAAAGCATCGTGCGGGATATGGCCGGGCTAAGTAAAGGAAGCATTACTCTGGCTGTTTCTATTACTGGTGTCATCCCTGATTTATTGGGAAAGTTTTTGCGTCTATATCCGGACGTCCAGTTTCGCCAAGTGTTCGAGCCAACACCTGTTGTCAAGAAGATGCTTGAAAATGGCGAGATTGATATTGGTATCACCTCAGGAGTAATCGACAGTCCTGATTTAGAATGGCAACAACTCATTACCGAGGAAATTTATGTCGTGGTCCCAGAAAATCACCATTTGGTGGGCCAAGAATCCGTTCCGTTGAAAATACTGAAGAATGAACACTTTTTGAGTGTACGCCAAGGATTTTGGCTTCGTAACTTCATGGATGAACATTGTTTGCAGGCAGGCTTTTCCCCGAAAGTAATTTTTGAGGTAGACGAGCCTGATGCCATCGTATCCTTGATCAGACAAGGAATCGGGGTGTGCTTCGTCCCTGCTATGAGTTGGAAAATGAGATCGCATCTCATACCAAATAAAATCAGGATTACAGATCCAGAATGTCAGATTACCAGAGGCATTGCGTGGTCACGAAAGCATTATTTATCCCAAGCAGCACAGCGCTTTCGGGAATTTACCATTGATTATTTCAAAGAGTTACAGCGTTTTCCATTTACATAATTACTTGTTATACATATAATTGTCATTGCAAGTATTTTGGACGAAAGAGGGTTATTCCCCTGATCGATCATTGGCAAAAAGAACCGGTTGGATTTCTCATTGGAAATACATACCGGAGAATGATTCATTATGTTTCCCTTTTTTTAAAGGAGTTTGATTTGACCACGGAGCAGTTTGCCGTCCTTTATCGGCTACGAGAAGAAGAGGGTATCAATCAAAAAGAGCTGGCCCAGCGCTCGGCCAAGGATCAGCCTTCCATGACACGCATTCTAGACACACTTGCCAAAAAAGGCTTTATCGAAAAGACATTGAGCGAACAAGACCGCCGCGCCTACATCATTACCCTTTCTCCGAAAGGACGGGAATGGATTGAGCAGGCAATCCCTGTAGAAGCTCATGCCGTTGCAGACATTTTGGAAGGGATCTCTCCTGAAAAGCTGGCCTTCTTACGAGAAATCTTGCTGGAGATTAACGAGAACATCAATAGAAAAACGACAGACTAGGAGTGACAGCATTGGGAGAGAGTAGAGAGAGACTGTGGACGAGAGATTTTGTCCTGTTAACTGTATGCAATTTGTTGTTGTTTCTCACTGTTCAAATGCAGACCCCTACCTTTCCTGCCTATGTGAAGGAAGCGTATCAGGCCAATGATTTTGTAGTCAGCCTGGTCATTAGCTTGTTTTCACTTGCAGCAGTGATCGCAAGGGTGTTTACCGGGGAAGCGTTGAAAACAAAAAGCAGTAAGCTCTTGGCGATCGTCGCACTTGGATTCGTCGCGATTTTTAGCGCAGGCTATTACTGGGCGGGAAGCATTGTTTTCTTTCTTCTGTTGCGAATCCTGGTCGGCATCGGCTTTGGGATGGGTAGCACGACCTTTCCGACGATTGTCTCCAATGTGATTCCTGCCAAACGGATCGGCGAAGGCATGGGGTATTTCGGCTTATCGACCAGCTTGGCAATGGCACTCGGCCCGTTGATTGGACTTGGAGTATTAAATGGGTTTGGATTCGGATCGATGCTCATGGTTCTCGTGTTGCTAGTTGCCATTATTTTTCCGTTGATGCATTTTATTCGCGCCTACAATCAGCTTCCTGTGTCGTCCGGGAACGCACAAACAGTCACAGGCATTCGCCGTTTTTATGATAAAAAGCTGCTGCTTCCAGCTGGACTAAATTTTTGTTTGTCTATTACGTATGGAGGGATTCTCAGCTTTTTGGCCTTGTACGGAAAAGAAGCCCACATTGAGAATGTCGGCTGGTTTTTCCTTACGAATGCACTGGCGATGGTGTTGATTCGTCCGTTTTCCGGCAAGCTGTATGATCGCAAAGGGCACATTGCCGTCCTGCCTCCCGGTGCGATTTTCGTCGGGGTCAGCCTTTTGCTCCTCTCCCTGACAACGACAGAGTCCTTGCTTCTCGTCTCTGCTGCCTTCTACGGGCTTGGATATGGCATGATTCAGCCATCTATCCAGGCGTGGATGGTGAAGGTCGTCACACCTGAGCAACGAGGCATGGCGAATGGACTGTTCTTTAATTCCATCGATCTGGGTATCGCGGTCGGCTCTATGCTCCTCGGCGTCATTGCGACACATTCGAGCTACTCTGTCATGTACCGCTGGTCGGCAGCTTGCTTGCTACTGTTCCTTATCGTTTATTTCCTTTCGCAGCTGGCTGCGGCCAAAGCGAAAAAAGCGGCCATCGCAAGTGAAAACGTTGGTGTGTAATAGAAGCTTAAGACTTTGTTCTTGCGTTATGACGGAGCACATTGCATGTTGGACAACGAGCATTTTGGTCTGCTCTTGTTCTCCTGCTATACGTTCATTCATCACCGTCACGATAAAGATTGGTCCCCGTAGAATTAGGCGCCTTTTAGCGCCTCTTTCTTTTCTGCGGTGCTGTTAAGCTATATACGATTACTGCAGCAACAATTACCAAAACCACCATAAAGATAAGACCAGGGTAACCTACACTCCCCATAAATACCCTTACCCCCCTAATTTTTTACTATTATTGGCATTATACAAATAAAACTACTCCGTTTGTAAGAAATAGTTTTATTTGTATAATGCTATTTTTGGTGTAGACACACCTTCCCGCACATGTAAAAAAGCTGTTCCCCACGTAGAAATTTCTACCGAAGGAACAGCTTGTTCTTTTTTATCCCTTTTGCTGATGCTTCATCGCACGTGCCGCAATATCCGTGCGATACTGCGCCCCGTCAAACGAGATTCCTTGGACCTTCGCATAGGCTGTCTCACGCGCTTGCGCCAAATCCGATCCTGTTGCCACGACGCCAAGCACACGGCCACCGCTCGTCACGATGCCTTCCTCGGTTTCCTTCGTACCTGCGTGAAACACCGTAGCTCCCTCGTTTGCCTGACCCAGCCCTTGAATCAACGCACCCTTTGGATATTCGCCCGGATAACCCGGTGCTGCCATGACGACACAGACAGCACTTCCTTTTTGCCATGTCACATCGACTGCATCGAGCTCCCCATTGACCGTTCCGACAAAAATATCGAGCAAATCTGTTTCGAGCAACGGCAAGAGCACCTGTGTCTCTGGATCGCCAAAACGCGCATTGAACTCCACGACTTTCGGGCCTTGCTCCGTAATCATCAGTCCTGTGTAGAGAATGCCTTTGAACGGAATGCCATCCTTGGCCATTCCTGACGCCATCGGCTGGACAATCGTTTTGACGATCTCGTCCACCAGCTCAGCAGACATTTGCGGTACCGGGGCGTATGTTCCCATGCCGCCTGTATTGGGACCGCGGTCATCATTGAAAATTCGCTTATGATCCTGGGAAGTAATCATCGGCTTAACCGTTTCTCCATCGACGAAAGACAGCAGCGACAGCTCTTCGCCGAACATGCACTCCTCAATGACCACACGCGCTCCCGCTTCACCAAAGACGCTTTCCTGCATGATCTGACGGAGTGCCTCTTCTGCTTCCTCCACCGTCTCTGCGACAACGACACCTTTCCCCGCTGCCAATCCGTCCGCTTTGACAACGATAGGAGCTCCCTGTTCTCTCACGTACGCACTCGCCGATTCGTAATCCAGGAACGATTCATAGGCAGACGTCGGAATCTCGTAGCGTTTCATTAAACTTTTCGCAAAAGACTTGCTGCCCTCGATCATTGCCGCTTTTTCGTTCGGGCCGTAGATCGGCAGATTGCGCTCCTGGAAAAAGTCCACAATCCCCGCCAGCAAAGGATCTTCCGGGCCAACGACAGTCAGATCAATTCCTTCATCCTTGACAAATTGAACCAGTGCGGCAAAATCATGGACGCCAATCGGCACATTTTGTGCGATTTGGGCGGTGCCCCCATTTCCTGGCGCACAGTATACCTTTGTCACTTTAGAGCTCTGCAACAGCTTCCAGGCAATCGTGTGTTCTCGACCGCCGCCGCCGATCACTAATATTTTCATCGTATTTCCTCCTGTGTGAGAGGTGATCCACCCTTTAGTACGTGTTTAAAAAAGCGAACGTTACTCCCGAATAGCCTCTTTTAGTGCTTGAAATGACGAGTGCCGGTAAAGATCATCGCAATGCCCGCTCGGTTGCAAGCATCAATCGATTCTTGGTCGCGAATGGAGCCGCCTGGCTGGATGATAGCGGTAATCCCTGCTTTGGCTGCCGCTTCCACGGTATCTCCCATCGGGAAAAACGCATCTGAGGCCATAACCGCGCCACTTGCCAACGTACCTGCTTGCTCGATGGCAATTTTCGCTGCCCCAACGCGGTTCATCTGGCCTGCGCCCACACCGATGGTCATATTGTCTTTTGCCAAGAGAATCGCATTTGATTTGACGTGCTTAACGACCTTCCAGGCGAATTTCAACTGTGCCAGTTCCTCTTCCGAAGGCTTGCGGTCTGTGACCACCTGAATCTCGCTTTCTTCGAGTTGCTTGTAGTCGAAGTCTTGAATGAGTGCCCCTCCTGCTACAGGAGCCACGCGGAACAGATTGTCCACTTTTTTGGCTGGTTCATTCAGCGCAGGAATACGCAAAAGACGCAGGTTCTTTTTCTCCGCCAGAACAGCCAATGCCTCTTCGGTAAAGTCCGGTGCAATGATAATTTCCAAGAAAATCTCTTTCATCGCGAGTGCGGTGTCATGGTCAATCGGGCGATTTGCTGCCACGATCCCACCGAAAATAGAGACAGGGTCTGCTTCGTACGCTTTTTGGTAAGCGGCGCGAATATCAGTGCCGATCCCTACTCCACACGGGTTGGAGTGCTTGATCGCAACGACAGCAGGTTCAGCGAATTCGCGTACAATCGCCAACGCTGCATCTGCGTCATTGATGTTGTTATAGGAAAGCTCTTTTCCTTGTAGTTGGCTTGCATTCCCGATGCTCAACTGATCGGACAACGGCTCACGGTAAAATGCCGCACGTTGATGCGGATTTTCCCCATAGCGTAAATCCTGTGCTTTCTCGTAAGTCACCGTGTAGCTCTCAGGCAACAGTTCGCCTACCTGCTCACTCAAATAGCGAGAGATCAAGGCATCATAGGCAGCTGTATGACGGAAAACTTTTGCAGCCAGCTTGCGACGGGTTTCAAGCGTAGTATCGCCATTTGCTTCCATTTCTTCTGCTACTTTTTCATAATCGGCTGCATCGACCACTACACTGACGAACGCGTGATTTTTCGCAGCAGAACGCAGCATCGTTGGTCCACCAATATCAATATTCTCAATGGCATCTTCATATGTCACGTCTGGCTTTGCTATCGTTTCCTTGAAAGGATAAAGGTTCACGACAACCAGATCAATGGTTTCAATCCCAAGGTCTTTTAGTTGCTGCACATGTGCTTCACTGTCCCTTACAGCCAAGAGGCCGCTGTGGATATTGGGATGCAACGTTTTGACGCGACCGTCCAAAATTTCTGGAAATCCAGTCACTTCAGAAATGCCAATGACGGGAACTCCCTCTGCTTTTAAGAGAGAAGCCGTACCCCCGGTAGAAATGATCTGTACCCCGGCGGCTACCAATCGACGGGCAAACGGAATCAATCCTGTCTTGTCAGAAACGCTGATCAACGCTTTTTTCACACTCACGGATAGAACCTCCTGAATTTTAGTGAAAACATGAGTAACTATTGACCAAAACACGAACAATACTTATATATTATAAAATAATTGTACGCTATTATCAATAACTTCGTCAGGAAAACAAACGCAGCCGCCCATGCCTGTTCGGCACTTGCGACTGCACACACCTGCATTTGTTTTATGAAGTTATCGTTTTTTCTTGCCTTTGCCTGACAGCTTTTTGATGCGGTCTGACAGTGAGACTGATTTGCTTTTGGCAGTCGCCCTGATTGGCTTGATCGGCTTCTTCGACTTGCGGCTTTTCGCCTTTACTTCTTTGGGCATTAAGTTCCCTAGCTCTTCCATGGAGATGGATTGGCCGTCCTTTACACGATCCCTGACGCGCTCCTTCGTCTCCTCTGGAACTTCGAATCCCATGTTGCCCAGCTCATCGAGCAGCGCATCTACGTTGGCTCCACCCTTCGGCATTTTTTCCGCTAGCTTCATAATATCGTTAAGCGTCCATTGCCGCCCTGTTTTTTGGCTTAGCTTATCAAGCAAGTTCGAAACAAAATCTCCGCTCAAGTCGGCCCCTCCCTTTGTGGGAATATCCTTCTCTGTTACTGTATGTCACCAGAGTTGATTTGGTTTGTCATGATTCGCGGAGGAAGAATAGCAGTAAAATAGGGGGAGCCGGTCATAGTTAGAAGCCGACACCGTCTGAAAGGACATGAATAACATAGTGGTAGGACGAGAAAACGTGATTGGCAAAGTCAATCATTCATCCTCGTTAGGTGAGGCTCCTATACAAACATAAGCCACTGCCCGGAAATATCGAAAGATGCCAATGGGTAGAACAGGAACTGCCGAACTAAGGCTTTTCTTAAGGTGGCTAAGGAATGTTTCCTTTACGTTGTATAGTGCCAAAGCTCTGGTAGGGGGCCCTCTAGATTCCCGCTAGAGGGTTTTTATTTTCGAAAGGGGGGAACGTTTTTATGGACAGTAGTCCAAGTTGCGGAATAAATAACTGCAATCAAGATTGTGTACGGAGAATTTTCCGGCCTTGTGGCGCTGCGGCATGTTCCCCATACCTTATTTGACATTGTCCCTTTTTATGGGACGAGTGTAGTAAGTATCTATATGTAGACATGCTTGCGCAACATGGTCGTATCCCTCCGATCCTGATTTGTGAAAGGATGAGAAAACCATGTTGAACATTTACAAAACGAATGCCATGGGAAAAATAGAAGAACTGCATCAAATTGAAAAAGGCTGCTGGATTCATTTGACCGATCCTTCTGAGCAAGAAAAGCAACAAGTTGTCAGGGAGTTGTCGATTGACCTTCATTTCTTGCAGGATGCCCTTGATGACGAAGAAATAGGTCGGATCGACAAAGAAGGTAACCGCGTGATGCTCTACGTGGACATCCCGATCTCCACGAAGGAAGGGACGAAGGACAACTATACGACGGTTCCGCTGGGAATCATGGTGATGGAAGATTATATCTTAACCGTTTGCCTGGTAGAAACGGCTGTCATGAATGAGTTCGTCCAAGGGAAAGTGAAAAGCTTTCACACGCATATGCGAAACCGGTTCGTCCTGCAAATTTTATCGAATACGTCGCATGATTATTTGCATTACTTGAAAAAAATCAACAAGCAGACAGAAACGCTGGAAAAATCGTTGCGACAATCGACGAAAAACAATGAACTGCTTACCTTGCTTGAATTGCAGAAGGGCCTCGTTTATTTTTCGACTTCCCTGGAAACGAACAGTCTGTTGATCTCCCTGCTTCGGAGCGGCAGTTATTTGAAAATGTACGAAGAAGATAAGGAACTGCTGGAAGAAGTAAAAATCGAAACCAAGCAGGCCATCAAAATGACGGAAATCTATACTGCCATTTTAGGGAACATCATGAATGGCTTTGGCTCCGTCATCTCCAACAATCTGAATCGCGTATTGAAGCTGTTGACCGCCATCACGATTGTCATCACCTTACCTATGGTGATCGGCACCTTTTACGGGATGAACGTCCCGCTTCCTTTTCAGGATCATCCGCACGCATTCACGATCATTATGATCATGTCCACCGCCATTACGTCCGTAACAGCCCTCCTGTTTTGGAGAAAGAAGTATTTCTAAATGAATGACCAAAAAACCGACATCAGAAAAGGATGTCGGTTTCTTTTGGATCTCTCGATTTACGTCAGCTGGACAAGCCTTCCTTCCAGCTTCACTCTCTCTTCTGCTAAATAGCCAATGACCTTCACCAAAAGCTCATGCTCCACGGCATGAATGCGAACTGCCAAAGTCTCAGCCGTATCTGCATCTTGCACCGCTACGGGAATCTGGGCAATGATCGGCCCTGTATCCAAACCGGCATCAACCAGATGTACCGTTACCCCCGTTATCTTTACCCCGTAAGCGAGTGCCTGACCAATCGCGTCTTTTCCTGGGAAAGCAGGCAAAAGCGACGGATGCAGATTGATGATTTTTCCTTCGTAGTCAGACAAAAGAGTGTCGCCCACCAAACGCATGTAGCCTGCCAGCACAACCAGCGATATATCGCGTTTTTGGAGCTGCGCCACTATTTCCTGCTCAAAAGCAGCCTTGTCTGCATACTCCTTCGGTTGAAAAACAAAGGCGTCGATCCCTAAACGCTCTGCCCGTTCCAATACCTTGGCGCCAGGCTTGTCGCAAACGAGCAAGGCAACTTCTACGCCTGTGAGCCTACCGTCCTGTACAGCCTGCACGATCGCTTCAAAGTTGGAACCGCTGCCTGAGGCGAAAATGGCCAGCTTTCTCACCATTCCACCCCGTTGTATACGACTTTGCGCTCTCCCGCTTGAATATGTCCGATCAAATACGCCTGTTCTCCCAGCTCTTGCAGCTTTTCCATCACACTCACTGCGTCTTCCGGCTTCACGACGAGCATCATGCCAATACCCATGTTGAACGTTTTGTACATATCCGGGTAAGAGATGTTACCCGCCTCTTGTACCAGCTCGAAGATCGGCAGTACAGGCCAGGAACCAACGTTGATTACAGCCTGCATTCCTTCTGGAAGCACGCGCGGAATGTTTTCAGTAAAGCCGCCGCCTGTGATGTGCGCCAGAGCTTTCACCTCATGTGACTCAAGAACGGATAGCACTTGCTTCACGTAAATACGGGTCGGTGTCAGTAGCTCTTCGCCGAGCTTTTTGCCCAATCCATCAACATGATCATGCAGGGACATACCTTTGTCTGCCAAAAGAACCTTGCGAACGAGCGAGAAGCCGTTGCTGTGCACGCCGCTGGAAGCCAGCCCGATCAGTACATCACCAGCCGCCACAGAAGCCCCCGTAATCATTTTGCTCTCGTCCACGACACCTACGGTAAAGCCTGCGATGTCGTATTCGCCTTCCGCGTACATGCCAGGCATCTCGGCAGTCTCCCCGCCAATCAGCGAGCAGCCGGACTGGGAGCAGCCTTCTGCGATCCCTTTGACAATCGCTTCGATTTTTTCCGGAATGACCTTGTCTACTGCCAGATAATCGAGGAAAAAGAGCGGCTCTGCCCCTTGAACCACTACGTCATTGACGCACATCGCGACAGCATCGATGCCGATTGTATCGTGTTTGTCCATGGCAAAAGCGAGCTTCAGCTTGGTTCCTACCCCATCTGTACCGGAAACGAGAATCGGTTTCTCGTATTTTTTGGTATCCAGGCGAAACAGCGCTCCGAACCCGCCCAAATCCGTCATAACTTCCGGGCGGAATGTTCGTTTGACGTGCTTTTTCATGCGTTCGACGGCTTCGTTGCCCGCATCGATGTCTACGCCGGCTTGTTTATATGCTTCACTCATCGTTTCTCCCCCTAGCAAGAGGTGCTTGTATTAGCGGTTGTTCATAAGTAGCACGGTTAGCATTTGAGCGCAGGTAGCGCTTCTTCGAACTCAATCTCTGTCGGATATTCTCCGTTAAAGCATGCGAGGCAGTGTCCTCTATTGGGAGCCGAATCCGTGCGGCCAATCGCATCGATCATTCCTTCAACAGACAAGAATGAGAGCGAATCAGCCTCAATGATTTGACGAATTTCCTCTACGGATTTGGTCGCCGCAATCAGTTCCTCACGCGACGAGGTGTCGATGCCGTAAAAACAAGAATTCATAACAGGCGGAGAGCTGATGCGCACATGCACTTCTTTTGCGCCAGCCTCACGCAGCATGCGGACGATCCGATTACTCGTCGTACCGCGAACAATGGAGTCGTCAATCATGACAACGCGCTTGCCTTCCACTACCTTGCGAACCGCAGACAGCTTGAGATAGACAGCACGCTCACGCAGCTCCTGACTCGGCTGAATGAAGGTACGTCCGACATAGCGGTTTTTGATCAAGCCGATTTCGTACGGAATTCCCGTCGCTTCCGCAAATCCGATAGCAGCAGAGATACTCGAATCCGGTACACCTGTGACGACATCAGCATCAATCGCGGATTCCAATGCCAGTTGCTTGCCCAGACGTTTGCGCGCCATGTGGACGTTGATTCCGTCGATGTCACTGTCTGGTCGAGCAAAATAAATGTATTCAAACGTACAAATCGAACGCTGTGTTGTTTCAGTAAACTTGCTTTCCGTAATGCCATCCTTGTCGATGACAATCAGCTCACCTGGTTGCACGTCACGCCAATATTGCGCGCCGATAATATCGAATGCACAGGTTTCAGACGCGACAGTGATCGCATCTCCGAGTCGTCCCAATGACAGCGGACGTAAACCATTCGGATCAAGGGCGATCACGAGTTGGTTTTCGTTCATGACGAGAAGTGCATATGCTCCCTTGATATATTGCAGGGCATCCTTTACCGCTCCAGGCAAATCCTTGCACTCAGAGCGGGCGATTAGATGTGCGATCACTTCTGTGTCACTCGTCGTCTGGAAAATGGAGCCTTTTGCTTCCAGCTCTTTTCTAAGCACGGCGGCATTCACGAGATTCCCGTTGTGGGCAACAGCCATGCTGCCTTGTGCGTAACGGAAGAACAACGGTTGGGCATTTTCAATCTTGCTCGAACCAGCAGTCGTATAACGGGTATGACCAATCGCGATATGACCGCTGAACTTCTCCAGATCGCCCTTGCCAAAAGCCTCTGACACGAGACCCATTCCGCGGTGCTTATACCATTTCTCACCGTCGGAGGCGCAGATACCTGCGCTCTCCTGACCGCGATGCTGAAGGGCATGCAGACCCAGATAGGTCAATTGGGATGCTTCTTTGTGGTTGTAGATGCCAAAGACGCCGCATTCTTCGTTCAATTTGTCCCAGATTAGCCGATCAAACATGGAATCGCATCCTTCCAGGCTGCTTTCACCTCTTGAGTCGAAGCGTTAATCGCTTCTGTACCATTCACGTTCACTACCAGACGATCGCCGCCGACCGTACCGATGTTTTCAGCAGGTACGCCATGTTCACCTGCCAATGCGAGAATCGCCGCCGCTTGCTCCCCAGAAGCACTGAGCAAGATGCGAGATTGAGATTCACTGAACAAGAGCACGTCAGCACGCAGCTCAGACGCAAGAGCCACCTGCGCACCGAAGCCTTTGCCAAAGCAAGATTCAGCCAATGCGACACCCAGACCACCTTCGGACAGATCGTGTGCGGAGTTCACCAGACCTTGGCGAATCGCTGTGAGAACCAGCTTTTGCACAGCCGCTTCTTTAGTCAGATCGATTTGTGGAGGACGTCCGGAAATGCTGCCCGTAGCCATCTTTTGATACTCACTGCCACCCAGTTCAGCGAAGGTTTCGCCCAACAGGATGATCGCGTCGCCTTCATTTTTGAATTCTTGGGTCGTAATATGGTCAACATCAGTGATCAAACCGACCATTCCCACTGTTGGGGTTGGATAGATCGCGTCACCGCTGCGTTCATTGTAAAAAGATACGTTTCCGCCGATGACCGGAGCATCGAGTGCTACGCACGCTTCGCTCATGCCCTCGCACGATTTTTCAAATTGCCAGAACACCTCAGGCTTTTCCGGGCTTCCGAAGTTCAAGCAGTCCGTAATCGCCAGCGGCTCTGCACCGGAGCAGACGACGTTGCGCGCAGATTCTGCAACCGCAATGGCACCGCCCACTTTCGGATCGAGGTATACATAGCGACCATTGCAATCCGTACTCATGGCAAGGGCCTTGCGAGTACCGCGCACCATGACAACAGCAGCGTCAGAACCAGGCTTTACTGCTGTGTTTGCACGCACGATGTGATCGTATTGCTCATATACCCACGCTTTATTCGCCACCGTTGGCTGAGCCAGCAAGCTTTTCAGCGTAACATTCAGATCTTTCGGCTCTTCAATGGCTGCTAACACATCTACATTCGCGTTTGCTTCGTAGTAAGCAGGCACCGCAGATGGACGATGGTACACAGGTGCGTCGTCTGCCAAGCTGTCTACTGGTACTTCTGCTACTACCTCACCTTGGTGCAACAAACGCAGCTTGCTGTCTTCGGTTACTTTGCCCACGACAGCGGACGCCAGACCCCATTTGTCAAAAATCGCAATCGCTTCTGCCTCTTTACCTTTTTCCACGACGACGAGCATGCGCTCCTGAGACTCAGACAGCATCATTTCGTATGCAGACATGCCAGCTTCGCGCTGTGGCACCAGGTCCAGATTCATCTCGATTCCGTTCCCTGCCTTGGATGCCATCTCGGAGCTGGAGCTCGTCAAGCCAGCCGCTCCCATGTCCTGAATCCCGACGACGATACCCGTGTCGATCAGCTCCAGGCACGCTTCCAGCAAGAGCTTTTCCATGAATGGATCACCGACTTGTACTGCCGGGCGTTTTTTCTCCGACTCTTCCGTGAGCTCTTCGGATGCGAAGGTCGCCCCGTGAATACCGTCACGCCCCGTGCTTGCACCAACGTAGATAACAGGGTTGCCGATACCGGACGCTACCCCTTTTTGAATCTTCTCGTGGTCGATCAAGCCGACACACATCGCGTTGACAAGCGGATTCCCTTCATACGTAGGGTCGAAATTCACTTCACCACCTACAGTCGGAATCCCGATGCAGTTCCCGTAGCCTGCGATACCAGCTACTACATTTTCAAACAAATATTTGACGCGAGGAGACTTGAGCTCCCCGAATCGAAGCGAGTTGAGCAGCGCAATCGGACGCGCGCCCATCGAGAATACGTCACGGATGATACCGCCCACACCAGTTGCAGCCCCTTGATACGGCTCGATCGCAGATGGGTGGTTATGGCTTTCGATTTTGAAAACAACCGCCTGATTGTCACCGATGTCGACAATACCCGCACCTTCCCCAGGTCCTTGCAAAACGCGAGGTCCTTTTGTCGGGAAACGACGCAGGACAGGCTTGGAGTTTTTGTAGGAGCAGTGCTCCGACCACATGACGCTGTACAGACCTGTCTCCGTCCAGTTCGGCTTGCGGCCGAGAATTTCTACGACACGCTGATATTCTTCGTCAGTCAGACCGATTTCTTTATATAGTTTTTGATCGGCAATTTGTTCGGCTGTCGGTTCTTTATGCGTGAGTTGTGACACTGTTCTGCTCCCTCCAAGTCTTCAGGATCGAGGTAAACATGCGGCGTCCGTCATCGGAAGTCATCCAAGAGTGGACGGCACGCTCCGGGTGAGGCATCATGCCAAGTACGTTTCCACGTTCGTTGCAAATGCCCGCGATGTCTTCCAGTGAACCATTCGGATTCTCGCCATGATAGCGGAAAACAATCTGATTGTTCGCTTTAAGCTTCGCCAGCGTTTCTTCATCACAGTAGTAGTTTCCTTCGCCATGCGCGATCGGAATTTGGATGATTTCCCCTGCCGCGAAATCACGGGTAAAGGAGGTGTTGTTGTTTTCTACACGCAATTCGGACAGCTTGCAACGGAATTTCAGTGAACGGTTGCGCAAGAGTGCTCCTGGCAACAGCCCGACTTCTGTTAGGATCTGGAAGCCGTTGCAGATTCCCATGATCAGCTTGCCTTCTTCTGCTGCCTTCACCACTTGCTCCATGACGGGTGAAAAACGAGCGACCGCACCACAGCGAAGATAATCTCCATAAGAGAATCCGCCTGGCAAAAGAATCGCATCATATTTGGAAAGATCGGTATCGGAATGCCATACGTAATCCACAGGCACTCCCATTACGTCTTCAACTGCGTTAAACAAATCAATGTCGGCATTCGAGCCTGGAAAGACGATAACGGCTACTCGCATATCCTTAGCCCTCCACGATATCAAAGCGATAGTCTTCTACCACCGTATTGGCCAGCAGCTTTTCGCACATTTCACGTACACGTTCTTCTGCTTGCGCACGGTCAGAAGTGTTCAATTCCAGTTCCATGTACTTCCCGATGCGCGCATTGTTTACTTCATCAAAACCCAAAGTGTGCAGAGCACCTTTTACAGCGTGTCCTTGCGGGTCCAAAACACTCTCGCGCAATGTTACATAAACAACAGCTTTAAACATGTACGTCTCCTCCTAGTCTCGTAAGCATTTCTTTGTAAGCTTCCTCCACATTGCCCAAATCGCGGCGGAAGCGGTCTTTGTCGAGCTTTTCATTTGTTACCGAGTCCCAGAAACGGCATGTATCCGGGGATATTTCATCGGCGAGGAGAATCTCCCCATCCGCTGTTTTTCCGAATTCCAGTTTGAAATCGACCAAGGTAATGTTGCGCTCGCGCAGGTAAGGCACGAGGACCTCGTTTACAGCAAGACCCATGCGCTCCAATGTCGCTTGGTCACTCTCGCTCGCAATCCCCAACACTTTGATATGGGAGGCATTCACCAATGGATCTCCCAGTGCGTCATCCTTGTAGTAAAACTCGACAACGGGCTGCGGGAGCACTGTCCCTTCTTCCATGCCAAGACGCTTGGCCAATGAGCCTGCTGCGATATTGCGAACGACTACCTCCAAAGGGATAATCTCCACTTTGCGAACAACTTGCTCTGTGGCGGACAGCAGACGGACAAAATGGTTGTCGATGCCCCGCTCCTTCAGCATGGTGAAAAAGATTGCCGTAATGCGGTTGTTCAGCTCACCTTTTCCGGTGATTTGCGCCCGTTTCTCTCCATTGAATGCTGTTGCGTCGTCTTTGTACTCTACCCAGTACTGATCAGGCAAAGATGTCCGATAAATACGTTTCGCCTTACCTTCGTAGAGTTGTTCCTGTTTTTCCACCGTAGGAGTCACCTTCCCAGTCAAAAAGGTTGAGTTTCGGTTAATTCACGAACGTTTCAACTACATTAAAACACAATCATACGCATTTATCAACGAAAAATGCTGGAATAGACTTCGACAAACGTTCGGGATTTACTGCATGTTTTCCGAACTATATATGTTAACATTCGTTTACATGTTCTCCATACTGGCTTTACATCTCCTGATTACAATAGTCCTTAGTCTCGGGACTTTTCGACCATCCACTTATCAGGAGGCAACTGGAGATGCACGCTATCTTTCGCCATTTACTCACTCCCTTATCTCGCTTACACAGGCAAGTGCGGCTCCGTACCAAGCTGACGATCCCACTGCTATGCATCCTGCTCATTTCTTCTGGCATGATTGGCTGGACCTTTTACACCCAGGCAAAAAAGGCGATGATTTCGCAAATGGAGTCCCGCCTTGACTCAGAAACGGACAAGACTACCGAAAAAATATCGCTTTTGAAGTTTACTTTCGCTAGCGACGATCAAGCCTACCAAAAGCGCCTTCAATACGAATTGCAACAGCAAGAAAGCAATCTTTCTCAGGAAGGCTTGATACTTCAGCAATATCTGGTCAAACATGGAGCCTTTCATCCCATTGAAAAAGTGACAAAGGGCGCTATTGAGATCCCGCAAGATATCGCGATACGGATGGAAGCGGAGCGATTCGGCGTGATTCATGTCCCTGTCGATGGTCACATACATACACTGGCCTTTACGCATTCTCCTGAGGAGAACTACATATACGTCATAGACGTTTTACAGGAGTCCTATCTAGGTCCTCTCCACGAGATAACCAAAATTATCGTGGTGACCATTCTCGCTAGTCTGGTCTTTTCTTTGTTGCTTTGCTTGCTGGTTGTAAAGGGGATAACCGCGCCTTTTCAGACGTTGATTATGGCCATGCAACAGGTCAGCTCAGGCGACCTCACCCATCGTTCCCTTCTGCAAAACGAGGGTCCAGAGATTCGCGGGATTTCTAACAGCTTCAATCACATGATCGAACAAATGTGTGAGATTATTGCCGAGATCCAACTCATGATTGAAGAACTGAACAAAGGCGGCATCGCCATCAGGCAAACAGCCGATGAAGCAGGCGATCGTTCGTCGATGCTGTCGTTGCGTCTCGATACAGTCAACCAAGGCGTCGAGCAAACGGCTGCCGCAACAGATGGTGCCAGCGCCTCCTTTCAGCACATCAAGCAATCGATGGACGGACTGTTCGCGCGTATTTTCTCTGTGATTGAAGCCGGTAAAAAGATGCAGACAGTCACCCATAATGGACAAGATCGTATCGATGATTTGAACACGATGATCAACCGCTTCTCCCACACGTACGCACAGGTCGACACCCGCATGACTGAACTGCGTCGACAATCAGAATCCATTGGAGATGTTGTTCATCTGATCCAAAACGTGGCGAAGCAAACCAAGCTTCTCGCTTTAAACGCGAGTATTGAAGCGGCCCGCGCTGGAGAATACGGGCGTGGATTTGCAGTCGTGGCCAGCGAGGTAGCCAAGCTTGCCAATGAGTCGGAAAACGCCACTTTAGAAATCACGCGGCTGATGGACGCTGTTCAGGAACAAACCTATGCGATTTCCTCCGAAACCTCTCAAGCATCCGAACAGCTTCAGCAAAGCCTGCAAAAGCTCTCAGATGCCGCCTCTGCTTTTCTTGAGCTTCGACAAGCTGTCGATCAGACAACGGGAGAGCTGCATATAGCCAACGAGGGGTTATCCGACATAACCGAAGGCTTGCACACGGTAGACATGGCATTGGATGCGTTTGTTGCCATTTCCCAAGAGACCAAAAGCAGCACAGAAGAAATGCTGGTCGCCTCGCGCGAACAGCTCACTTCCATTGAAAAATCACGTCAACTGGCTACAGAGCTTCTATCCTTATCTGAGCGGTTGCAAGAAATCAGTGATCGCTTTCGCGTTGCATGAACGAGCAGAGCCTTCCCCTCGGGCAGGCTCTTTTCTTTTGTTTATGATAAAATTGTCAGTGGTACAACCAATACGTGAAAGAAGGAATTTCAGATGTTTCCATTTGAAGTGTCTTTTCCTACTAAGATTTACTTTGGCATAGGCGAACTGGAGCGTTTGGGCCAAGAAGCAAAATCGATGGGCCAAAAAGCATTGCTCGTCACAGGCGGCAATGCGGCCAAACGTACAGGACTTTTAGACCGCGCCAAGGCTCTGTTGCAGGAAGCTCAAGTGGCGTATCTTGTTTTTGACAAAATCGAACCGAATCCGCGTACGGCAACGGTTGATGCCGGAGCTGCTCTTGCTCGTGAGCATCAGTGTGACTTCATTCTGGCTATCGGTGGCGGCTCCGTAATGGATGCCTCCAAAGCGATTGCAGCAGCAGCCGTTTCTGGACGCCCGATCTATGATTACATGCGGGGAAATCCGAGTGGCTCTGGTCAACTGCTGGTACCCGTTCAGGAAGCACTGCCGATCATGACCGTCCCGACAGTAGCCGCTACAGGTTCGGAAGCCAACCATATCAGCGTCCTGACTCATTGGGACACGCATGAAAAATCTTCGATCAACGGTCCCGCTCTTTACCCGAAGATTGCCATTCTTGACCCGTCTATCACCTTTACCGTTCCGGCTCGCGTCACTGCGGAATCTTGCGCCGATATCTTTTCCCATCTGTTTGAAAACCATTTGATCAGCGCGGAAGGTACCCACGTTCAGGACGGGATTTCCGAAACACTCATTCGTCTCGTCGTCGAGCACTCCATCACAGCGATCCAGCAACCAGACCATGCAGAAGCACGATCCACCCTTTTGTGGGCGAGCACGCTGGGCATCAGTCCCTTCGCTGCTGGCGGTCGCGGTGCTGGTATGCCGTTGCACGGAATTGAACATCCGCTGAGCGGGATCTACGATATGGCTCATGGTCGTGGACTGGCGATCCTGTCCCTTCCTTATTTCGAACAGGTGATTTTGCAAGACCGGCCCGAGAGACTAGCCCGTATGGGACGTCATTGCTTTGGCGTTACCGTGGAGGACGAGGGCGAAGCAGCACGAGCAACGATTGAAGCCGTTCGCCGTTGGTATGAGCGCATGGGAATCACAGAATGTCTGTCTGACTTCGGCGTGACCAAACAATCGCTGGCGCAAATGGCGGAAGAAGCGGTTCGCATCGGCGGACGCGGAATCGGGTATCTGCCTAGCTCACGAAAATTGAATGAATCTGATGTGATCGCGATTTACGAGGCTTGCCTGTAATCCAAGCATCAAACACACTGGCGAGCCCTCGTTCAGTTGTGTAATAATACAAATTAATCATTAATCAAAATTATTTTACTACGGAGGTTACCACCTATGGCAGATCCACGCATTAATGAACTGGCAAGCCGTCTCGTCCGTTACTCACTCCATTTGCAAAAAGGCGAAAAAGTTCTGATCGAAAATACAGGCCTGCAACCTGAACTCGTTCGTGCACTTGTGCGTGAATCATTTGCAGTTGGGGCTCTGCCTTTGGTCACCTTGAAAGACCAGGAAATCATGCGTGCACTCTATCAAGGCACGAGCGAAGAACACATGTCCCTGATGGCAAAATACGAATATGACCGGATGAAGGACATGGACGCTTACATCGCTATCCGCGCCTACGACAACATCAACGAGTATGCCGACGTACCGGAAGACAAAATGGGCATTTACGCTCGCGTCCTGTATCAACCTGTACATACGAACGAGCGCGTTCCGAACAAACGCTGGGTTGTACTGCGCTACCCGAACAAGTCGATGGCGCAACTGTCCAAAATGAGTCTCGAGGGCTTTGAGGATTTCTACTTCTCCGTCTGCAATCTGGACTACGCCAAAATGTCCGCTGCCATGACTCCGTTGAAAGAGCTGATGGAGCGCACTGATCGTGTACGCATCGTCGGTCCAAAAACGGACCTGCGCTTCTCCATTAAAGGAATCAATGCCATCAAGTGCGACGGCAAACGCAATATCCCGGATGGCGAAGTATACACCGCTCCTGTACGCGATTCCGTTGAAGGAACGATTTTCTACAACGCGGCATCGATCTACAATGGCATTACCTTCAATGATGTTCAGTTCACTTTCAAAGAAGGCAAGATCGTGGAAGCGACCAGCTCCAATACCAAAGCATTGAACGATATCCTCGACACGGACGAGGGCGCACGCTATATCGGAGAATTCGCGATCGGCTTCAACCCGCACATCCTCCACCCAATGCTGGATATCCTGTTTGACGAAAAAATCGCGGGCAGCTTCCACTTCACGCCAGGGAATGCTTACACAGTAGCAGACAACGGCAACCGCTCCTCCATTCACTGGGACTTGGTCCAAATCCAACGCCCTGAATACGGCGGCGGCGAAATCTGGTTTGACGATGTGCTGATCAGAAAAGACGGGCGCTTTGTGTTGCCAGAGCTGGAAGGCTTGAACCCGGAGAATTTGATTTAAAAAGTGCCATAATAGCGAAAAGGGCAGGGACGAGGCTCCCTGCCCTTTTTTGAATAAGATTCACTACGAACCCCATTTCTTACATACGATCTAACGGGGTGACTTTACTAACTAACAATAAATCAGTAATATAACGTTTATTGTTGAGGTGGTAGTCAACGATCTAACTGAGTCATTCTCAGAATGAGAAATACTCAGTTTTCCCAAAGATGATCTCCTTAGTAAATAGGGAGATCACTTTTTATTTTGTAAATTCCGCACATTAAATAACTCCTATTTTGATTCTTTCACTTCTGTGTGTGTAAATGGTGTCGGCACTTTAATCCTTCCAATACGCCTTTGTTTTACCACTGTATCTTCTCCTGGATAAACTTTAGCACGCCAATCCGTATATATATTGTATACCTCAGCAACAGCCCACTGTCTGATAACATACGAACCTGGCTTTTTAAAGGTAGCATGAATTTCTTGTCCTTTTACGACTTCATGTGTTTGTGATGAAACAAACTTGTACCCCAAATCGACCTTTACTAATTTTATGGGAAACTCTACACCAACTGCCCAATCATGAGTACTCTGAACAGTTTCTTTTGTACTCGATGTATATTTTGCACTTAATTCAGTACCATCCGTAACTGTAATATACTCTTTGAGTAGTTGGTAAAATACTAGATGATAGGAGAGAAAATCCTAAAATAAAGGTAGATAACGCTTTTCTCTTAAATGCCATAATCAGTCCGCCAAAGTCCATATATTTCATAACCTACTAGGCTATAAAACCAAATTAAGATTTCTTATTTAAATAATTCAGCAACATCATTAAGAATTCTGAGTATAATTTTTGAACATCTACATCCTGTGATGTTAACGTCATAGCAACCATGCTTACGGACAGCCCATTTCCCGAAAAATTATATACATTTACAAAAGTATTAGGAAATTTATCACTATACGCCTTAGTAATACCATTATTTTCGTCCTTGGAGTTGTAAAAATTCGGGGAATAACTAACTGAATTAGTCCATTGAAAATCTCCCTCAGGACCTGGTGCCACACCAAGCATTATTACTACACCATTTTTTTCATTTTTATAAACTAAAGTTTTATTATTATCATGAAATTGATCCAGTGACTCTTTAGGCTCATCATTAATAGCTGGTACAATATTTCTAATATTCCAATCCTCAGTTACCTCAACATAACCCTCCGGTTTAAAATTCTCTTTTAAAAGTGAGAATTTTGAGTTGAACGTTTGCACATCAATCTTATTGGTAACTTGTGCATTCGTATTGCTTGGTTCACAAGCTGCTAACATTAGTAGAGAAAAACTTAATAATACAACTAGGTAACACTTAATGTATTTATTCATAATAAGATCACCTTTTTCATTTTTACATATTTTAGTTTATTTCACCAAATATAGTTCGTCAAATTACTTTTGTTGAAACTTTGAACACTTTAAAATTTCGTATAATTTACCCGTGATGTTGCCGATAACCACAACATGAATCGACTTTCGAAATCCAATTTCAGTCGGAGCAATTGGCAACAGTCTTTCTCTCAGCAAGATGTACCAAACTCTTAACCCGCAAACAACTTGGTATCAAGCACAAATAAGCCTCCCATGATGAAGAGACTTACGTGGCATATCAGAATAATCACAGCGATTTCGGCATTTGTGACAAATCGTTTTTCTTGTACGTGCACCCTTTTGCTCGCGAGTCAACAGCATTATTAAATGATTGTCCCATACGGCAACCTGACCTCAAAACATGTACGAATCAAATCACTTTGAACAGAAATCGTTCCCCGATGCTTCTCGACGATATTTTTCGCAATAAACAGGCCGAGTCCTGTGCCTCCCCCTTGGTGCGTTCGCGCTTTGTCGCCCGTAAAAAACATTTCAAAAATATGCGGAAGCGCCTCTTCGGGTATCTGGTCACCGTAATTCATGATTTGTACAACCACTTCATCTCCCTCACGATAAGCGTTCAAATCGATAAACTGACCATCTCCCCCGTAGCGTATCGCATTGGTCAGGATGTTCTCAAATACGCGCGCCAACAGCTCCCCATCTCCCACGATCACTAAATGAGCAGCAATCGTACACCGCGCGACCAGCTCATTTTTCTCAAAGGAAGGATACATCTCTTCATTTAACTGAACAAGCAATTCACTCAAATCAATGATCTTTTGCTCGAGGTTGACCATGCCGTAATTCATTCTCGTAATTTCGAAGAGCTCATCAATCAGCTTTTCCAATCGTTGCGACTTGGTAAGAGCAATCGTCGCATAATGCCGCATTTGTTCTTGTGTTATCTGCTCATCTCGCAAAATGAGATCCAGATAACCCAGAACAGATGTCAGTGGTGTGCGTAAATCATGCGCCAGATTCAAAACAAGCTGATCCTTGCTGCTTTCGGCGAAATCTCCTCTTTCTACCGCCTTTTGCAGCATTTCGCTTGCTAGATTGATATCCTTGGCAATTTCTGCAAACTCATCATTGGATGGAATATGGACATGCCGTGTAAAGTCTCCACTCGCGAGATAATGAATGCCCGTAGAAATCTCCCGAAAGTAGCCAGCATACCGTTTGGTCAGGAGATAGAAAAACAAGATCGCAATGGGAGCAAAAACAATCAAAAAGAAATTGATATCCCCCATCTCCCTGATGAAATAGCGAACCTGGGCGAGCGGATCTTCGTACTTAACCCCCGCCCGATAGTAAAATTGGAGTACTTTATAGAGCAGATAGGTTACGATACCGGACAGAAGCATGCCAAACCCAAGAAGCCCAAGCATTTTGGAACGAAAGCTATGTCTCCCCTTCGCCATGAAAAAATAAACCACTCCCTATGCTCGTTTTCGTCCAAAGTTCAATTATGATAGACTCTTGTGACACGTTCTCCCAAACGGCTTACCAGCTCGTTCGTAATGGTTTTACACGGTTGGGCCATTTCCTCGGCAGTAATCCCCTCTTCTTGATCTCTGCCGATAAAGGTCACAACATCCCCTCTTTGCACCTCTTCTATATCTGTAATATCTACGATAAGCTGATCCATGCAGACAAAGCCAATAATCGGTCTCCTTTTTCCTTTGATCAAGCAGGTAGCGCCCGCATCTGACAGCATGCGCGGAACCCCATCTGCATATCCAATGGATACGATGGCGATCTTACTGTCTTTCTGTGCTGTGTGGGCACGTCCATAGCCCACGGATGCTCCTTTTTCCACTTGTTTCACCTGCACAACTCTTGCTTTCAGTGATAACACAGGTCGTAGGTCGACACTTGTTTTTACCTTGTCTCCCTGCTTGCTCAGCATTCCGTAGAGAGCGATCCCAATCCGAGCATAATCGTATTGCAGCTCCCCGTAATTTAGCACGCCGTAACTGCTCTGAACGTGCAGCTTTTGTGGATCGATCCCCTTTTCTTTCAGCTGTTCGATCCCTTTCTGGAAACGGGCGATTTGATTTTTCGTGTATTCGATATCTGAAGCTTCCAAACTGTCAGCTACACTCAGATGCGTAAAGGTACCGCATACCTGCAAATTTTTATATCGATACATGGCCGCAATTTTTTCCGTGTGGTCCCAAGATTCCCCGAGTCTCCCCATCCCCGTATCGATCTTGATATGAACAGAGATTTTCACGTTGTAGCCATTGAGTTTTTGGGCATATTCGTCATCTACTACGGTTTGCATCAATCTGAAACGGGCGATTTGGCGTATCCGTCGTTCATCGGTATAGCCAAGCACCAGAATCTCCCCTTTTACGCCCTTCTTCCTTAGCTCGATTCCTTCGTCGATTGTGGCAACTGCGAAGTGATCAATCCCGAGCTTGTTTAAGAACCTCGCGATTTGCCATCCGCCGTGGCCATATGCCTGCGCCTTTACGACTGCCATCACTGCACAATCCTTCGGGAGAACCCGCTGAATTTCCCTTACATTATGTTGGAGATGAGGAAGATGGATATCAGCCCATGCTCGCCCGGTTTGATCCGGTTTCTTACCTCGAATGCGCTGGATCACCTTTATCGCCATCACAGAAAGAACAAACGACAGTACCATGACCAGCGTAAAATGCACCAAGCTGTTTTCAACAAGCAACGGTGTCAGTCCCGTTACCTTGGCCGCTGCGCGAATGAGCACAATACACAGCGGATGAATGACATACACATACAGGCTCAGCTTTCGTAAGGTTGGGCGATTACTGCCTTTCCCGAACAACAGAAGTTGAAAGAGAAAATACATGCACGGTATCAAAAAAATGTACATACTGTCATGGCGTTGCAGTTGATAAGCGTGCAAAAGCAAACCTTCCATTACCAGCATGCTTCCGAACAATCCAAGTCCGATAGCATACGGTACGACCTTTTTCTTTTTCCGTCTGCGGGTATTGGCAATCATCCCTCCCATGACAATAAACACAGGGGCAAAAAATATACCGTTCCGCGTGTAATCAAACAGGGTAAACATCGATTGGTAGATACTGTCCACATACGGATTCATCTGTGCAAATCCAAAGTAGCTGTCTCCCAATAGCCCGATACCATACAACAGCAAAGTCACCCAAAACGTATTCCATGCGGATAGTCTTGTATACAAAAAAGTACTGATACACACCCCCAGCATGATGCCGGGGAAATACCACAGATGATACAAGGTCCCGTTAAACAAGAGGTCCTTCACTGCTGAAAATACGGTAAATTGATCCGTGAAATATCCTGCGTACACATTCACGGGAAGATAGAGAAGAATCGAAAGCAAATAAAGCTTCCCTACCTTCCATAAAAACTGCTTCAGCATAGACGCATTTCGGTGGCGATCTGTGCCAAGCTTTTGCAAGAAGAAAAATCCCGTGCACATAAAGAAAAACGGAACCGCAACCCTGGCTATTGTTCGTGTCAGTGCAAAGTCAGCCCATTCGCTTATGGACAGCAGGGGAGAAGTATGGATTGCGATGACAAGGATCGCTGCCATGATTCGAAATCGATCTAGCTCGCCATACTGCTTTTCACTCCCCGCGTTCATTACGTGCCTCCTGACGAAACACCGTAATGATAAATCCATCCACGTTGTTACCCGATATTTCGTAGCTCTCACCAGCCACAATCGGGATGTGCGTAACTGTATCGGTAGCCTTTACATAGTAGATTTCCATGCTCTCATCATCCACTAGCAAATGCTCCTGATGGAATTCGTAGTTTTTCACATACTCGATATACTCTTCCAAACAAAACTGAAGCTTTTCCATCAAAACAGCATGCGGATAGCCCACATATCGAAAATGCCAAGGCTCATCCGAAATCCCTGTCAACTGCTCCTTGTCTTTGTCGTAGCGTTTGATAAACCCATATTGACTGGCGCGTTGGCGAAACATTCGACATACGCCATGATCGGGAAAAGAAGGGCAAATAAAATCGATCTCCTCCTTCTTTTCCCCTACATCTATCGCAAGCCCTGTCTGATGCTCACTTTCATTCGGACGCGCGACAAATTGACTGGTAAACAGCTGTCCATTTTCGAGCAAGGATTGATCATAAATATCCTTTTGTTCCGCCTCGCTGCGAAAGCCACTGACTGGCACGATTGTATGCTCTGCGTTGCAGGCTTTCAGCAGTTTGGCAAACATTTTCGCAGCCGTGTTTTCCAGCATCATATGGTTGTGTGCTCCGTCAATCAGCCGCATGCGGTTCAGCAGGATACCGTCGTCTGTTTGCCAGCGGATCGGGTACTGACGATTCACCAAAATCAGATGGCCGTGATGCAGATTGTCGCTGTTCAAAGAAATCGTCGAGACGTGAGGTTGTGTCATCGATTAGTCCTCCTCCAACGCTAGCATAATCAACGTATCCAGAAGCTCTTTATAGGAAATCCCCGCAGCACGCAGCATGCTTGGATACCTGCTCTTCGAGGTAAAGCCAGGGATCGTATTCACTTCGTTAAACACAATGTCTCCGTCCGGTGTGACAAACATATCCACGCGAGCGAAGCCACGACAGTCAAAAACCTGATAGAGATGGGTGGCTGTTTGCTTGATTTTATGAGCGAGTTCGTCGTCAATTCTTGCCGGGACATGGATATGGGCAGTCTCCAATGAATACTTTTCTGTATAATTGAAGAAGCCTTGGAGCAATTCGATCTCATCCACTTCCCCCACAATGACCTCACGATTTCCTAGAACCGCGCAGCCTACCTCAAATCCCACGATGTTTTCCTCGATGACTACTTTGTCATCATGCAGCAGGGCGTTTTCTATCCCGAAAACCAATTCTGATGGGCTGTATGCTTTCGTAATCCCAATCGAAGACCCTGCCTTTGCCGGTTTGACATACAAAGGGAATCCCAGTGCTTCGGTGGCAGATTGAACAGTTGCCAGATCCGTATTTGGATAAACGGTAATGGATCTTGGCGTTTTGATACCGGAGCACTCCGCCAGCGTGTGGGCAATATCCTTGTCCATACAAATAGCAGAGGATAGCGTGTGACAACCGACAAAAGGAATTCCGGCGAGCTCCAATAGCCCTTGCACCGTTCCATCCTCTCCGTTTTTGCCATGTAAAATCGGGAACACCACATCAACCTTCCTGATCATCATGGCACCGTTCTCCTGTGTTACGATTCCCCGCACCTGTCTGCAAGGAGAGAGAAAGGCAGGTACACACGACTCACTTTGATGCCAACTGTCATTCCGAATGCTTTCGATGTTGCCGGTATATTGCAGCCATTGCCCTTCCCTTGTAATTCCTAGCAAAATCACCTCGTATTTTTCCAGACACAAACTCTCTAGCACCGAACTCGTCGATTTAAGGGATACTTCATACTCCGAAGAACATCCCCCAAACAAAATCGCGACAGTCAATTTCTTCATTAGATTCACTCCTTCTGTTCCTCGTTGACGTAGCTTGTCACAATCACGCCGCCCATGTTGTCACCCGAAATCTCATAGTTGCTCGAAATCGGTACTTTGATCGTCATCTCTTGATCGACAGGGTAGTAGTTAATTTCATAGATCTTCCCATCGCTTGTCACGGAGATACTTCTTTTGTCTTTTACGTAATCCAGGTATTCTTCCAGCGAAAAGTTATTCTGCTTCATGATCGCGCTATGCGGCAAACCGACATAGCGGAAGTGCCAGGGCTCGAATACCGTTCCTGTAATGGCTACCTTGTCTTTCGGGTAGCGCAAAATAAAACCGTATTTCCACGAATGATCTTCCAGCCACTTGCCTTCAGGGGCGTGCTCCATTTTCATTTGCGTCGATCCAATATCCAGCGCAGAACCTACATTATGTTCGCTATAACCGCTTGGCATCGCGATCGCTGGCCCCATTTCTTCATACAGCTTCTCTTGTTCTTCCTTACCTCGATAACCGCTGTTCAGGATAAAGTGGCTCACGTTATCTTGTTGCGCAGCTTTGACCATCTCCAAGAATACTTTGGCTACACGCTCCGACACTTCGAGTCTATGATCGAGCAAAGTATAGCCTTGTAACAGTTCTTCATGCTCAGACAACCGAACCACATCGTTTTTTACCCCTGCCTCATGAACCGGATAGTCTTTATTGACCAAGAGAAGGTCTCCCTGATAAATTTGATCTTTTGTTATTTGTATCGATTGGTACTCCACACCGGTAGCCTCTCCCACTGTTTCCATATGTCCTCCAGCATTAGGTGGTCCTTCTGTAATTTTTTGAAAAACGATATATCCAAACAGCGATAAAATGACAAGCCAAAAAACCCTCTTTTTCATTCACAGCTTCCTCCTTCACTTACACATGTAGGATAGGGAAAACTGTTAAAATAAAAAGTAGGGTAAATCTAAAATAATTTTAAAGATGTCCAATCATTTTTATAAAGTTGCTTAGCTGATAGAGAGGAGGTCAGCAGCCTAGCATGAATAAAACAGACCGTTTGTTGGCAATCGTTCTGGAGCTACAGCGAAAAGGTACGTTGCGCGCAGAGGATTTGGCCGCGACCTTCGAGACGAGTGTCCGGACGATTTATCGTGATATGCAGGCATTGAGCGAAGCAGGCGTTCCCATCGTTGGGGCACCGGGTCAGGGATATTCGTTAATGGAAGGGTATTTTTTGCCGCCCGTCAGCTTTTCTGTAGAAGAAGCCGTTGCACTCCTGATCGGAGCGGACTTGGTCGAGCAAGCATTTGACCAAAACTTTGGCAACAGCGCAAGAGCTGTACAGCGCAAAGTAGAAGCGATCCTGTCTGCGGATGTAGGCAAACAAGCCAGCCGTATCCGCTCAACCTTTCGCCTCGTAAGCCCCAGAGCAAACAATCTGCGCGAGCAGGAAAAAGCGCATGCACAACTCCTCCACGATGCGATCATCAATGAGCGGAAGGTGCGGTTCCGCTATCGGAGGGGGACGCCCGGCGAGGGGGATGATCGTGAAACAGTGCGTGACGTTGCTCCATATGGTCTGGTACTAGTTCGGGGTTCTTGGATACTGCTCGCACATTGTGATCTGCGACAGGATATTCGTCGATTCCGCCTGTCCCGCATGAGCGGCCTGATTGTATTGGAAGACCGCTTTATCGTCCCTGACCATTTCCATTTTGCTGATTACAAGCCTCTCGACGATCGGTCCCTGGAGGTGCAAATCGTCATCAGACCAACTATCGCTGATCGGGTAAAAGAATCGGGCTATTTTTTTATCGAAGAGATTACGGAACATCCGGACGGCTTTCTCGTCAGATTGCGCGTCAGACAAATCGAAGAAATATTGTCTTGGGTACTGGGGTTGGGGGCAGATGCGGTTGTTCTTACGCCTGAGTCCTTGCGTAACCGAATTCGCGAAGAAGCCCAAAAATTATTCGAACGCTACTGACATACTGCTGTCAGGAGCGTTCGAATATGATAAAAGCAAGAAAACCAAGAGGAGCTGATTCGCCCATGAATACAAAGGAAATCGTGAACAAATTTGAAGATGTGACAAACCACTACCTGCATGAATTAGAAGGCTTCACCATGGAACAACTCCTGCAAAAACCAAGTGAAGAGGAATGGTCGATCGGTCAAATGTACCTTCACTTGATCCAAACTGCCCGCTATTTTCAACTGGGAAGTCTTGAGAAGTGTAGACAAGGAGGTCCTGCTGTCACAGAAGCAGGTACCGAAAAATCCGAGATCGGACAGACGATATTTGCTCAAGGCTCCTTGCCTCCCATTCGCGTGAAAGTCCCTGCCTCCCCACAGTACACACCTGCACAACCAGAAAGCAAGGAGCAATTGCGTGATGGACTCATCAGCGTGCTCTCACAAATGAAAGAGCTGGAACCGACTCTGGACGAAATTCCTGCGCATCACACGGTGGCTCACCCAGCCTTCGGACCGCTGACGGCCAAGGAATGGTTTGCTGTCGTAGAAATGCACTATCGCCATCACCTGCTCCAGCTCAACCGACTGAAGGGTTAGTTTTTTTCTCCAAACATCCCCGCAAGCTTTTGATAGGTCGGCGGAAACTCTGCCTGATAACGCAAGAAGGACGGGATCGGGTAACGGATTCCGCCTTTTTGCGTTCCCACTAATCCCTCCACCAGCTCGGCGGCATCGCGAAAATGAAAGCTGAAGGCCATCTCATGATCCTGTGTCTGGGCAAACAATCTATCGCCATAACACGGTACGATCACTTGTGGCTGTCCCGTCTGGATCGGCTTGATCGCAATGTCCGCACAGTCGGCCCGACTGGAAAAGGTGGAAGGAATCGATCCACCGCGCTTGTACAGCATCCCCGCCACCAATCGCATGACCTGTGCCGCATTGCCGTAAATCACCACGACATCTGGCTCGATCTCTGCCCGCTCCAGCGGAAACGATACGTAGTAGCCGCTTTCTTCTGCTGAAAATTTCGGGACATCCTCCTCACTTTTCGCCCCATTTTCCAATGAATCTGTATACATCCCACAGGCGAGATGCCCCTCTGAATAAAACGCCGGCTGCTCTTCATACCCAAAAGCCACCTGTGCGATCGGACAGGACAAATCGGCTCCATTCATCGCAATGCTCCAGCCATAACGCCGTGAAAAACCGACAGCTTGGCAAATGGTAATCGGATACCCCAGATCACGGACAGGTCGCTTTGCCTTTGATGGCAGAGCGGCTTCTTCTTTTCGGATGCTAACTCCTACAGGAAAGGTCTCGGTCCTGACATACATTTGAAGCGCTTGATTCAGCTCGATAGCGTTCATTCCATTTACCCCCTCGTTTTTCACATACACTGCCTATGATCTGAATTTTTCGTCTTTTTTTGCCTAAAGTCCTGTCACTCCCTCTATTTTTCTCGAAGCTTACAACATCGTAAGGTAATGGAAAGGTTAATCGATAGGGAGTCGAAACAATCCCTGTTAGGATAAAAAAAGACTACACGTATGACTTGGGATGGCTGGAGGGTTCACAATGAAAAAGTTCGCATGGCTGGGTACGGCGCTTCTCGTCTTTTTGTTAATGGGATGCTCCTCCAGCTCACCAGATACAGTACATGGGCTCGGAAAAGAAGAAGCGGCGCAAATCGCTGCAGCCGCTGTTAGACAATATTATCAGATGGATGTTGATACGACTGATCGGGAAATCACGCTGGAGGACCCAACCAATTCGGTATATAGAGGAGTCCCTGTTCACGCCGTACTGAAACGCGAACCTGTGAGTGGCGATGTCCATGGCTTTCACGCCATCATCGAACCGAAGTCCAAGCAAATTCTTTCCCTGTCGATTGACGTTATTGGAATAAACGGAGAAATGGCGACAAAAACGATGACAGAAGCAGATTTGGAAAAAACGGCATCGGATTTCATCCGCTCGAAAAACCTGCTTGCGACGAACGACTTCCAATTGGTGAAAGCTTCTGACGCTCATTCCAATGACGCCAAACGTTACTTTTATTACACAGATGGCCTAAATGATGTGGCAATCGGAGTGGACCCAGGCCTGCAACAGGTCGTTACGTTCACATATGATTGATGCTCCCTCCCCTTTACATTTACAGTGGGTTCTCCGTTGCGACTGCAATCGCTTTTGTAACGGGGAACCCATTGCTGTTAGTTTCCGCTGTATTTATCCTCAATTTCCTCTCTCATTTCCTGATAGGTCTCGGTTGTGAGACTCACCAAGTAATTGGTAAGCTCCTCCTTGGACTGTGTAGCCAACGCTTCTCTTTCTTGCCTTTTCCCAGTAAGGTACTCCCTCGCTTCATTGCCAATCTTGCCACTCGCAGACAAATGCTCGATCGCCATTCCGATGTTCAGGCTCTCCCGCCAGTTTTTCTCGTACCAGTCCCGGTCGTAAGCATCCACCCATTTTTTGCGGTCGATCAGCACAGTGTCTGCTTCTGTCAAAGCATCCCGTTTCCACTGCTCCCACTTCTGAGCAATTTCTTTCGCGCGTTCCAGCTCTTGCTTGAACTGCTCGCGGTTCGTCACATTTGCATACAGACCTTCTGACGCGTGGGCAATCTCCTTCAATTGCTTCTGCCCATCTGCATTCACGTCAAAGCCGATGACGTTCAACAACGGCATAATTTTGGACTGGGACAATTCCTTGGCTACTGCCACCGGGTTGCCATCGCACGTCTCGATACCGTCACTGACCAGATAGATAACATTCGTATTTTTATCCGCTTCGAATCCCGCCAAATCCTCCTGAGCGAGACGCAAGGAGTGGGCAATGGATGTCCAGCCCGTCGGCTCAAACATGCCAAGTGCTTGCTCAAGACCTTTCGCATCGTAGGCTTGCAATGGATAGACCATCTCGCTACTGCCGCAGGAGAGCTGTTTATGCTCATTCGCATTGCTACCCTTATGTCCATACACGCGCAGCGAGATTCTCGTCTCTTCAGGCAGTGCTTCCGCGAATTCCTGAATCGCTTCCTTGGCGAGCTGCATTTTCGTTTTGTCCCCAATTTTCCCAGCCATGCTGCCGCTTGCATCCAGAATGATTTCTACGTTGAAATTCTCCCGAAACTGAAAGCGGGCGTCCTCGATGTCAGGACTGCCATACGAAGCCATTCTCCAGCGGTCTACAACCATTTGGGGACTGAGGTAATCCTCAGAAAACAGAGTGAGCAACTGATTCCAGTACAAATCCAAATAAGCATCATTCATCCCGTCGACCAGGGTAGGCATTTTATCCAAAACCTGTATGATCTCCGCTCGATGCGGATAAGCTGCGTGGAAAAATTGTGTGCCAGCAAGCGGCCCAGGCTGTGAAGCAATCAATTCCTGTGTCGTCTGCGGCCATTGATTTTGCCCGATCCCTGTACCCGCTCCTATTGCGCCCATTGAACAGCCAGAAAGCAGCAGCATGATCATGATGCTGTTGATCAAGAGCGACATCCGTATTTTAGTGTTACGCATTCGGTCATATCCTCCTTGCCTTGTTGCCCTGTTGATCAGATCGCCGCGTTTTTCTTTCGGATGAACGCCAGATGGTTTCTTTTGATAAAAGGCATACCGATGGCGAGTATGAGCAGTTGCAACGGAAACTCTTCTCGATAAAATGCACCGATGACCGTAGCCGGTACGATCAGGGCGTAAAAGTAAATCATCATGTATCGCCAAAAGCGCTGCCAGTTTCGTTCTTGTCTGGACATGGCCTACACCTTCCTTCTCATCCACTTGATCATCACCGACTCATTTCTTTTCGACGCAAATGGTCCATGCCAGCCTGTTCAATATAAGGAAGAGCAAACATAAAAAAGAGCAGTGCATATGGGAGCTTTTCACCCAACGCCATGAACAGACAGGACAGCGGCAGGAAAACGCCATAGATGATCACCGTCATTCCATTCCAGAACCGCTGCATTTTTTGTAGCTTTCTTGTCATGCCATTTCCTCCAATGCTCCCCGTTCCTACATAGGGATATGCAGATTCGCCCATCCGCTTACTTCATCAATAAAACCGATCCTTCTGCTTTCCCCTGTCTGGTAGATTTGCTCGGAATAGGCAGGAATGAAGTCAAAGCCCATCGATTCCGATTCGTACTTTACAGAAGTTGTTACTTCAATCCGATTGTCACTGTTGAACAATTGGACGGACGAGCCGCTGAGCGTTGCATTGTTGTCTGATAGCACTTTGGCAACCACCCCAGTAATTTTTGCTGTTGCCGTTTGCAAGCCAGCGTAGACATAAGTTTGCAACTCAACATTGCTTGGCAATTCGTTGCTCAATACCAAGTCAATCGCGCCATATTCAATTTCACTTTGAGACCAATCGGCGTGCGATGCTCTCATCTGGCTCTTGGCAGCTCCTAGTTTGAGCGTGAGATAATTTTGGTCATAATACCGCTGGGGTGACGCATCATGTATTTTAATAGCCCACTCCATCTCATCATAAATATCCTTCACCGCCGCAATACTCGCCTGCTGCGCACTGTTCGACGCCTGCTCCTTGTCTACAAAAATGGTCGAAAAGTTGAAAAGCGCAACAAACACCAACATGAACATAAACCAGTAAATCGTCAGGGTGAAGATCGTCATATTTCCACGTTCATTTTGCAAGTGACGCAGTATACGTGCCATCTAGTTCATCACCCTGCTCTTTATTTCCCGATCAAAAGAGATATATCGGTCCTCCTTTTTGATATAAAGCCAATCAGGAAGGAACCCCAATTCCATCTGCACGCCGACCTTGGCTGTAAAATATCCGTCACCATCCCACCTGATATCGCCGTCACTGAAGGAAATATAGCCTCCTGCCGCGTTCACCACGTTTCTGGCAGCTTGTATGGCTTCACCCGAATTCCCCGTTATGGCATACACCTTCGCCGCCTCATTTGCTGCCGACTGAGAGATGATGACGCCGTAGACGCCCACAAGAAACTGCCAGCAAATCAGCATGATCAGAAAGACGAACGGCAGTATGGCGATAAACTCTACGGTGACCGAGCCCTTTTCATTGGAAACGATCTTCTTCAGGCGCATTCTTCGCTCATCTCCTCTCGAACTTATTTGCAAGCTACCTTTCATCGAGCAGCAATCCCCCTGCTATAGCTGCTTCCGCTCTTGCCGCCTCGTCCTTCCATTTATTGACGTACATCATGAACATGACCGCAAAAAACGGAAGAACAATCACATTGAGCAACAACTCAATAAACATAACCGCCCCGAAGGTCGCTGTAATCGACGTGACGAGGAACAAGCCCGCCATACTGATTAGCCATTCCACGACACTCACCAGTAGCAACAGGCCAAAGATTTGGAAGAAATGCTTTTTGCCCATTTCCATGGCAGCTCGCCAAGAGCGCCAAGCCGATTGTTTTTTCAGCACTACAAAAAACGGCGTCAAATAGAACAAGACCATCAGAATCAGCCCGGGTATCATGAACAGCATCATTCCTGTAGAGACAAGAAAGCTAAACACGATCCCAAATACGAACACGGAAAAGCTGTGTTCAAAAAATGCCCGAAATGCCTTTCGAATCGGACGCTCATCGCCATCCAGATCACTTTGGACATACTGGGCAAAAGGGATCTGGAGGATCAGCAAAAACAGAAGAAGTAAAAACAGATTGAAAAAGCTAGCGACGAATTTGGCGCCCGTGATCGCGGCGATCAGATTCAGGTAGTTCAGCGTAAAGTTGTGGATGATAAAAAACGGAACCACGAGCACAGCGGACAAGAGCAGCAACGATTCGATGTTCCGTGCATAAAAACGAATGCTTTCTTTGAAGGGATGCATATGGGTTTCTCTCACCTTTCCTGTTAAGGGTTTCGCAGCTTATCCATCAGCCCGTTTTCCAAGATGGTCATATTAAGCTTCTCGTGGGCCTCCCGCAACTGTTCAACCGAATGGAAAGACTCATGTTTCCCTGTCGTATGCGTCTCAAAGCTCTTCACGGATTCATTGGCAATATTCCGCAGCGTTTTGTCTTTATAAGCAGAGAGCAAGTCGCTCAGCTTTTTTCGTTTCTGCTCCTGTACCCGATCCAGTTCTACTCGATCCACTTGAAAAAACTGGTAAAGCCGATCCACCGAGTCTTTGATCAGCACCTGTTTGCGAATGCGATCATACAAAATGTAGTCGGATTCAAATAACACATCCCGCAATGCCGTTTCTTCTCCCGCGATGATGTAGTTGCGCGCGAAAAATTGATTGAGCAGATCCATCCCTCGATCATAAATGACACGTAGCTGGTCCCGGCTTTCCATCATGGTTTTGCAAACGTCGATCAGCTTCTCTGCATCTTGCCGAAGCACCGTGTCCATCTTATCCTGGTAGCTGGGCAAAAGCGCCCTCAGATACTCGTATTTTTGCTCGTACATCTCGATGGGTTTATCCTTATCAATGGCCAGATTGTTCTTAATCTTGCGCCCCGCATGTGCATGCACCAAAAACAGTTTCACTACGGGCTCTGCTTCATGGCGGCGAACCACTTCACCATCCGGTCGCAACACCAAGTACCCGACAGCGTCTTTTTTGCCCCATTTCCAGTACGCCACATGGTAGTAATATTCTCCGTCAACGTAGGCCGGGTAATTATACAGCTCTGTCCTCTCTAAAAAACGCTTATTCCGCTCGATCTGAGCCTGAACCTGTGGTGTATTCACGACTTTCATAAGCAAGGACCTCCGTTACGCAAATAAGGATTTTACCCAGCCAACAGCTTTACCGACCCCATCCCGGATTCCACGGGTAATCGCTCCTCCGGCTAGCTTGTCAGCGTACTTCACGAGTTTGCTCAATCCCCACAAAACCGCACCAGTGACAACAAGCACACCGCCTACCGCCTGCCCACCTGGGATGACAGAAGCAATGACCCCTGCATCCATCAGCACACTGCCAAAATTACCGACGCCATCCACAAATTTCTCATTTTGTGTAGCTTCATTCTGGCTCGGATCAAACGCCATGCCAAAACTACCGAACGTATCCATGATGTCAAACGGAAGGCTGATCGCTGCTACGCCCACATTTAAGCCCTTTACGATCCCCGGCATTCTGACGCCGGATGGATTTGCCGAATTTGTGAGCTGACCACCTTGGAAAATATCTCGAAAACTGTTATTCGGCAATTGCGCCAACACAAATTGATAGTTGGCCCACGCGTTCATCCCGTCGAGTGAATCGACACCCAAGCCTGTTACTGTGTTTACATACGGCGTATTCTTGAAGGCAAGATCAAGGCCTTTTATCGCCAAATCTCCCAAGAACAAGCCTTTGCCACGAAGTCCTGCTGCCATGTCTACTTCGCCATTCATGATCAAATCAGCGCTGTATGCCAGCGTACCGCCCATGACATCCTTGAACGTCCATTTGACTGCACCGTATTCAAGCGTCTCCGTCATCGGCTTCGGGCTATCGGGATCGACGCCGGGTTGCTGAGAAGAAGGCATCTGTACATTCGGTGCCGGTGCAGTTGCATTTGGCGCTTGCGGGTTCGAGTAATTGACGTTTGGCCCCTGCAAATCAGGTGCTTGCGGATTTATCTGATCCCAATTTGGTGCTTGCGGATTCGTCCGATCCCAGTTCGGCGCCTGCGGATTTAGCTTTTCCCAATCAGGAGCCTGCGGGTTTAGTTCCCACTGCGGCGCTTGTGGGTTGAGCTGCTCCCATTGTGGCGACTCCAGATTCGGCTGATCCCACTTCGGGGCCTCGTATTGCAGTCCTTGATACTGCATGGAGGCTGCCATGCCCACCAGCGGAAACAGATTCATCATAAGAATCAGAAAAGCGAAAGTAGCCGCTGCCACTGGGCCTCTTAACCATTTCCTCACTTTACAAACCTCCTTTTGGAGATTTCGTCTCTAGTTTGTTTTCGTGTTTTGTGCAAACTTCTGGTTGATCGCATCCACGGCTTCCTTATAGGACTTCTCGTTCAAGGTATCCAGGAATTGCTCCAGTTCATCTGCCTTTTTCTGCGCGATTTCTAGCTGCTCATCGTTCAACTTCCGCAGATGATCGGCGAACTCATCTGAAATCATGTTGTTTGCATCCATGGTCATGATCACAGATGTTAGATCATGATTTTCCCGTTTGGCGATACGGCTCCATTTCAAAGCAAAGTGACTAATGTCGATCGATCGAGAACTACGAGTGGATACGGCTTCGTAGGATGCATTGGCTTTCCACTCTTTCCACTTGTTCGCGATTTCTTTCCCGCGATTGAATTCGTCCTGCAGCTCCTTCTGATCTTGAATCAGAACATAGCGGCCTCCTGCTGCCTTTGCGACTTCTTTCAACTGCTGCTGCCCGGGACCGTCTACACCAAATCCAATCACGTTAATAATCGGCGTAATCTCGGATTGGGCCAACTGTTTGGCAGCTTCGACAGGGTCACCATCGCACGTTTCGATTCCGTCACTGACGAGGAAGATCATATTGGTATTCTTATCTCCCGGTAATTTGCTTAAATCCTTTTTCGCTTCCTGCAAAGAGTAGGCAATTGGAGTGTATCCGGTAGGCTGGAACTGATTTAAAGATTGCTGCAGCTTTTCTTTGTTGTAAGGCTGCATCCCGTACACCAGTTCACTGCTGCCGCAAGATAGTGCTTGATCCGACTCTTTCCCGCTACCCTTGTGACCGTATACGCGCAGTGCGACATTCGCCTGTTCCGGCAAAGATTCAGCAAAGGCTTGAATTGCTTCTTTGGCAGCATCCATCCTCGTCTTGCCGTTCGCTTTTGCGGCCATGCTGCCACTCGCATCCAGGATAATCTCCACATTGTAGCTTTCTTTAAACTTGAACCGCGGATCATCGATGTCCGGATTCCCAAATGAGGCCATCTTCAGTTCATCCATGATTTGTTGCGGATCAGGGTAGCTCTGTGCAAACAGCCCCAACAAGGCAAGGTAGTATTTGTTAATCATTTCTTCGTCCGGGTTTTCAACAGTAGGGAACTTTTTAAGTTCAGGCAATACTTCTTCCCTGTTGTTGTCATACGAAACCCCGGAAAAACGTCCTGGCGGCGAATTGACGAAGTCCTCTGTCGTTTCCCGCTTTAGTGGCATTCCTTCCTGTGCCATTGCCTCTAACGCTTTTATCTTTTCTTCTCGCGTCATCTCGGCATTTGGTTCCCCTGTTTGGTCTGGCGGTTGGCTTTGCGTAGGCGGTGTTTCCGTGCTTGGTGGAACAGAAGGATTTTGCCCCTCTGTGTTCTGAGGTGTATCTGCCTCCTGCGAACACGCCGTTAACAGGCTCAACAGGAGGATCACTGCAATTATTCCCTTCACGAGTCTCATCAAAGTGTTACCTCCTGCTTGATTTCGACTTGCTATGTATGAAGCGCCATATGGTTCAGGTGGTGAAGAAGCATTCCTTCACCACCTCTTTTCCATATGCTCATCACCCAAAAAGCATTCAATCGTTGATTAATTTCCGTCTAATTTTTTGATGATATTGCTCAATGTATCCCCAATGGATTCTCCAACGAGTGCGGGGTCCTTATCAAAGTAGGCGATCACCGCACCAAACACAGCGATGACCACACCTGCCAACGCGATCCACTCAATCGCCTGTGCTCCTTTTTCGTTTCTAAGAGCTCCCTGACCTTTTACATACCATTTCAGCATCATGCTTTTCATATAAAATCTACTCCCTTCATGATTTGGATAAATAAAAAATAAAGAACTGTGCACTCCCATCTCGCTGACGGGCATCACCTCCTAGAAGTGAAGCCATGGATCATGGCATGATGTCGGAAAATAAGCTGAAGTTCTGCAAAATATTCAATACCATCAAACCGCCAATCAGGATAATCGCTGTAGGAGTCACGATAAACGTGGTGATCAGGGTTACTTTTGGCGACGCCTTGGCCGCCTTTTCCTTGATCAGCTCTTTGCGGATTCTCCGCATGTTTTCCGCCTGTGCCTTGAACGTGACGGCAATGGGCACCCCTAGGCGCATTCCCTGAATGAGCGCTTTGATCAGCATTTGAAACTCCGGGTTGTCGTTTCTTCGCAGCAATTGTTCATACGCCTTTTCCCTCTGCACACCGAGATCCAGCTCTTGATTGAATCGGGAAAACTCTTCCCGAATCGGCCCTTCAAAAAACTTGATGACTTCGCGCAAAGCCTGATCGAGACTCACCCCCGCCTGAAGAGTCACGCTTACGGTGTCGAGAAATTCAGGCAGGTCATAGCGAAGCTGATGTTGACGATCGCGCGCTTTTTTCTTCAACAGAAGGATGGGTAAAAAATAGCCAATCAACGGCCAAGCGATCAACCCTAGATGCGAGAAGGGAAAGCGAAGAATGAAAAACAGTGTGCCGGCAATGATCCCGAGCAGAGCCATGAAAATTTTGACCCCTTGGAATTGGGCCACGGTCAAATCTAGCGGTCGCCCAGCCTTTAGCAACCAATCCTCAACCTCATGCGACTCACTGAAAAAGTTGATGCGCTGCCCCATGACAGCATAGTCGTCTCCGTACCGAAGCAATCGTTTGACCAGGCGCTCGGATGAGGTTTCCTGCTTGCGCACGCCGTAGTTTTTGTTCCCGCTCATCTCATGGACATGTGCGAGCAGTTTTTGCTTCTCGATGGAGTACCGATACCACTCCTTCAAACAGATGGCAAACAGCAATAGAAACAAGAACACGCATGTAATTATGAGAGCATCCATGTTTTCACACCTTTATGTTGGTCACTTTCTTTACGAGGATATAGGACAGGAGTGTTCCGATTACAAACAACCCCAGAAGAAAAAGACCAAATCCGGAAAACAACGGATCAATGAAGCCTTTGTTCATCATGTTCATCATCAGCACCAGGGCAACTGGCATGATTGGCACCAAGATAGAGACGTATCGCTGTTCTGCCGTCATCGTCTTGATTTCCTGATTCACGATGCGGCGATCCTCCAATGTCTCCGCCATTTCTTGCAGCACCTGGCTCAAATTCCCCCCTGCGCGCCGTTGAATCAGCAGGGTAGCAGAAAAGATACGGAATTCTCGCGTCGGAATTCGTTTTTCCATATCAGAGAGCGCCCGGTCAAAGCTGACGCCTAGCTGCAGCTCACGCGCCATACGACTAAACTCATCACCAGCGGGATAATTCATCTCCTTGGCTACCAGTGAAATCCCCTGCGAGAGCGTAAGACCTGCACGCAGCGAGTTGGCCAAAAGGCGACACACTTCAGACAACTGTTCATTCAATCGCTCCTGGTACTTGTTGCGTCGGACAAAGAACAGCACGTTCTGTATGAGATACATCACCGCTGCCCCGATCATGATGTTAAAAGGAAAAGAAATATTCACGATGTTACTGAGCAAGAAGGCGAGCACCATGGTACCTACGATCAAAATTCCGTAAAACTCCGAGGGAGCAAGCGGAAAGTTCGCTTTAATCAGCTTTTTTTGGATTTCTTTGGCATAGGGCGTCTGGTCAAATTTATCTCCCCAAACAATGACGACGCTTTTTCGTTTTCCCTTCACTTCGAACCATTCTTCCGCTTTCTTTTTCCATTCGGTCTTCTTGGCCCGATAACCGAGATACTCGTAGATGCCCCAGATGCCAAACAACACCGCGAGACTAAACAGAATGGGCATGGTCACGTTGCTTCCCTCCTTCCGCCCTGAATATGGATTCATCCAGATTGATTCCAAAAACTTGGAGCCTCTCCAAGCACCGCGGGATTACCCCGGTTGCCGTAAAGTAGCCAAGGACTTCTCCTTTCGCGCCAATCCCCTTCCGCTGGAAACGAAAAATCTCGTTGACCTCCACTCGTTTGTCTTCCGTTTTCGCTACTTCCGAAATCGAAACGATTTTACGTGTTCCGTCTGACAGGCGTGTGACCTGGACGATGATATCCAGCGCACTGACGATATATTCACGGACAATCGTGGAGGGCAAATCCATCCCGGCCATAACGACCATCCCTTCCAAACGGTTAAAGGCATCCTGTGGTGAGTTGGCGTGGACAGTAGTCAGGGATCCTTCATGCCCGGTATTCATGGCCTGCAGCATGTCGAATGCCTCTGCACCCCGTACCTCCCCGACGATGATGCGGTCTGGTCTCATCCGCAGGGAGTTTCGCACGAGCTGACGGATCGTGACTTCCCCTGTTCCCTCCATATTGGGCGGGCGTGCCTCCATCCCGATACAGTTGGGGTGAGTCAGCTTCAACTCGGCCGAATCCTCAATGGTAATGACACGTTCATAGTGCGGAATAGCTTTTGCTGTCGCATTCAGCAGCGTCGTCTTACCACTACCCGTACCGCCAGAGATCAGCACGTTCATTTTTGCTTCCACCACGGCTTGAATGAACTGAGACATCGCTTGACTGAATGAACCAAATTGCATCAGATCATCCATCAAGAAAGGCTCTTTGCGGAATTTACGGATCGAAACAAGTGTGCCATTGAGACTGATCGGAGGGATGACGGCATTCACGCGGCTTCCATCCTTCAGCCGGGCGTCGACCATCGGCGAGCTTTCATCGATTCGTCGTCCAAGCGGTGCCACAATCCGGTCCACGATATGCCGCAAGTGTTCCTCGTCGCGAAATTTTAAATCGGTTAATTCCAGCCTTCCTCGTTTCTCGATGTATACCAGGTTGTGTCCGTTAATCGAGATCTCCGTGATTTCCGGATCGGCGAGCAGCGGTTCAAGTGGACCAAGCCCCACCGATTCATTGATCAAACGAGTAAGCAGGATATCCTTTTCATTTCGCGGAATGACTACTTTTTCTTCCGACATGTATTGGGAGACGAGACGTTCGATTGCGAGACGCATCTCATCTGAACGAAGGCTGGTCAGTCTCTCCAGATTGGTCTCCCGCAAGAGTCGGGTCTTGTAGTGCTCAGCCAGCTCGTCGATGTACGGATTGAAGGAAGGAGCTGCTAATGTGGCAGCGAGTGTCGTCTGCTTTGCCTCATCCCCTGGCGCTGTCTGCTCTTGCTTTCGTCGGAATAAAGCCATCTAACTCCCACCTTTTTGAACTTGCTCTTTATGACAGTTTTTTGAGTACCCATTTTCGGATGTCTTTCGCAGCCGGAGAGAGCTTCTTCTCATTCGCTTCCTTTTGCAACGGTCGGCCTTGATTGACAGCCGCTTGCACTCCTTGATGATCTCTACTGATTTCAGCGGTAATCGGTGCGGTGAATAATCCTTTCAAATCAGACACATTCAGTTCGTTATCCCTTCCCACCTGATTGACGACCACTTCGAGCCTGCCTGCGGTATCAATTCGCAGACGTCGGAACAAGTCTTCCACGAGTCGGTAAATTTGAACGGACGGTGTGTCCAGATTCATCACGTAATAAATCATGTCCGACTCTGACAAAGCGGCAAAGGTAAGCTCGTTCATGTGTGTTGGCAGGTCGATAATGACAAAGTCATAGCTGCGGCGGCTAGCGCGGATCAACCTGGTGACAAATGCCTCGGACATATTCTCCGCCGTCTCGGCATCACGCGGGCTGACGAGCACCTCCAGCTTGGAATGGTTCTCCCTCTGAGCTACGTTGCGAATATGAAATTCGTTGATTTCGTCCATAACCGGCATGAGATCGCCCAATGTACGGTTGTTGTCAAAGGACAAGAAGGTTTCGATTCCACCGTATTGAAGATTGAGATCGATGAGCAGCACACTGGCCGTAGATTCCAGCTTCAACGCTTGTGCAAAGCCCGTTGCTAGTTGGGTTCGTCCGCTTCCCCCTTTTCCGCTGTAAAAGGAGTACACCTTTCCCCGCCCTCGAACGAAAGCTTTGCCGGATGCATCTGTGCCCTTTTTTCTCTGTTTGATCTGGGATAAATCTGATATTTTGTCGAGACGATCGGATAACAGGTTGAGCTCATCAGGCATCACGATGTATTCCACCGCACCCGCGCGAACGACATCTCGCAGCAGGACAAAGTCCTGTTTTTCCGTGAGATAAATGAGGATGCCCTCCGGGAGCTCGCCTTGTATGTACTGCACCAACTCTACTCCCGCTCCGTCTTCTGGCTGCACAAGCAAAACGACATCGGGTCCAATCCGGTCAATTTCTTTTTTCACTTCGATGGAAGTCGTGTAGCGCACTTGCTCATACGGGGTCAAAATGTCCCTCAGCATGTCTTTTACAGAGTCGTAATCCGCAACGACGAGAATCTTCATATCTTTGTTCATGACTTACCCTCCGGTTTTCGGTGGTTGATTAGTTGGCTGCGGTGGTACCGAAGTTGGTTTCGTTGGAGGCTGGGCCGGAACCGTCGGTGGTGTCTGTACTGCCGGCTGCCCTGCTGCTGGTGGTGTGACAGGCGGTGTCGCAGGCTTCGCTTCAGCAGGTTTGCCAGGCGGTTTTGTTTGTTCCGGCTTGGGCTCCACAAACGGATCGGGAATACCCAAGTCTCCTTTGCCCACATTCGCTTTTAAAATGCGAACCATCTGGGCATAATGCTGCTGGTGAATGAATTTCGGCGCTTCCTCAAACGGCAGCTCAAGAGCTACCCCCTTGAAGCTGTTCTCCGATTTGGCCACCATCGCGACTGGCACGTCTTTCATGAACACTTCCGTCACCGGCTTCCCGTTCACCTCATGCGAGATGATGATGTCCACCCGATCTAACGCCTCCAGCTCCTGGTCAAAGACGACATTGCTCGATGAAAACACCGTTACGAGCCTGTTGTTCTGGTCCCGCACAACATTGGCTGGCTTCATGATGTTTTTGGTGATGACGTCTCCCTTTGACAAGGGAACGATCGTAACTTGATTTTTCAAACTGGCTTTATCGATAACGTACGAATCATCCGCGTACTTTTTGGGGATTTCCCTTACCGTCAATTGGTCGGGTTGAATCAGTGCCCGAGATGGAATATCTGCATTTGCTTCGTATATTTCCACCATTTCACCCAGTTGCGCATTCAAATCCTTGATTTTTTGCAGAAACAGAAAGCCCGCAAGTGCAGCAAGTAGGAACGATAATACAAGAAAAATAATTGCCCTACGTTTTGATTCCAACATCAGAAGATTCCCTCTCTTTTCCGAAAAATCCATTCATGTTCATACTTTGTCGTTTTATTGCCAAGATTCTGAACCCACCAACCCATGAGAAAGGCACTAGGAATACATGATCATGACCAACATGATACTGGTCCCACCGGCGACAAATGGAGCCAACGGGATCTCTCGTCCGAGCTTCATCCTGCCTGTCATTTTGGCGATGGCCCACATGGGAAGCACACTGACTCCCGCAAGCAGATACGTAAGCACGAGCACGACCAACCCCGCTTGCCATCCAACCGCCGCGCCGACCAAAGCGAGCAGCTTAATATCTCCTCCGCCCATCTGACCGTTGCTGATCACCGCCATAAGTAATGAAATTCCCCCCAGCACAATAACTCCCATCGCATAAGTCAGCCATTTCTCTGGATGAAGGTATGCATGCAGAACGAGAAAATATACAATTCCCGGAAGCGTCAGCCAGTCGTAAATGAGACGGCGGCGTAGGTCGGTATACATAGCGACTGCCATTACGAAAAGAATGGGAATGATGACATACCAAGATAACACCATATGTCCTCCTTCCTGCTTTTTGAGGAAAATTTCACCATTACAGACTGTGCATCAGGGAAAATTGTTGCAAAAATATCCAACTTTTTTAATGTTTTTTTGGAAAAGCGCTTTCATTCCCTTGGAGATTACCTCCGTTGTCGTTTCATGAGGCAAACTTTTTTTTATGCTATTCTAGTAGAAATGTACGGCGACGAAAGGTGGGTATACCGAACCATGCAGGAGTATCTCGAACTGACTGAACTACTTGCAGAGATTGAACGTCATCCGACGAGTCTGTTGTTTATAAAAACGGCAAACTGTGGTGTTTGCGATGTCACCTACGCTAGAACGGTAGAACTTCTGAAACAATATCCACAAGTGAAAAGTATGGTGGTATCTATGGAGAAAATACCCAATCTTTCCGGAGAGTATCTCGTATTTACTGCTCCAGCTATCCTGCTGTTTATGGACGGAAAAGAAGTATTTCGGCAAGCCCGGTTTGTATCATTTGACGAGCTTGAGCGTGTTCTGACCTCCATCGCTTGCTAAAAATTCACATTTCCTTTCACTGTAAAGGTTTGGATAACCTCTCTTTTGATGATAGAGTAGAGAGTATGGACAAATCAGAGTGGTAAGACACTCTGTTGCATTTTATCGTTTTTTGAAGGAGAGACAGTGGATGAGAGCCTTATTGGTAGACGACGAGCAACTACCCTTGATGCATCTGCAACGATTGCTAGAAAAAGATGTTGGCGGCGTTAAGGTAGTCGGAGCCTACACCAATCCTCTCGAAGCGATCGACCAAGCAATATCCCTTCAACCAGATGTCGTATTTTTGGATATTAATATGCCACGCATCAGTGGACTGGAGATCGGAGAACGTCTGCAAGGAATCGATAACTCCCCGGAGATCGTATTTGTCACAGGGTACGATAAGTACGCCGTTGATGCTTTTGAGCTGTGCGCACTGGATTACATCATGAAGCCCGTACAGCTTCAACGCTTGCAAAAGACAATGGACCGTCTGCGTGAGAGAATCAAGTCCGCGCAGGAAGCCGAGCCTGTTAAAGAAGAATCAGTCGTTTCCATCCAATGCTTCAACAGTATTTTGTTTCACCAGTCAAATCAGGAGCCGCAGGAGATCAAGTGGCGCACGAATAAAGCCCGCGAGCTGTTTGCGTATTTGTTGCATCATCGCAACAAGATGATTGACAAGGATTCGATTATCGAGCTTTTGTGGCCGGACTATGATGGAAGCAAAGGCGTGACCCAGCTATATACGACGATTTACCTCATCCGGCAAACCTTGAAACGCTATGGTCTCCAAACGATATCGATCAACAAAGGCAATTTAGAAGGCGGCTATAAGCTGACGATTGATTCAGCTACGATCGATGTGGAGGAATGGGAGAATCGTCTCAAACAATTACTCCCCCTCTCTCTTGCCAATATGCAGGAGTATGAGCAAATGCTAGCGACGTATACAGGCGATTATTTCGGAGACTACGACTATTTGTGGGCAGAGTACGAGCGGGAAAGACTCCGCAGAATGTGGCTACAGCTCGCCAAAACAATGAGCAGCTTCTATTTGGGACACGGCAGAGTACGAGAGGCGATCAACGTCAACCAACGCATTCAGCATTTGCACCCGCTTGAAGAGGACAGCTACATGATCTTGATGCAGTTGTACGCTTCTTTGGACGATCATGCGGCAGTAGAAGAACAGTATCAACTCTTGACCTCTCGGTGGGAGACTGAACTCGGCTCTGCTGCAAACGAACATATTACCAAGTGGTATCACATATGGAAACAGGAGACTGAACAAAAGTAATAATACTCTCTCACTAGATTTAGGGGGGCACTCATGAAGATCAGAAGTGGTCTATACAGCGTACTTCTCGCTGCTTTTTGCATTCTACCTTCCTCTGCCGCCGCCTCCAGTTATGGAACGGCAACCTATTCACCAAAACAAACTCAAGACGTGCTCCAAAACCCGTATATGGGACTGGCTCCCGACTCACGGACAAGTAATAATGAGCAAGAACACACCCTCGTCTATGCCAATCTTACCTGGAGGATGCTCGAGCCCACCAAAGGGGATTATGCATTTGATGAGGTCGAAGATGCGATCCGGTTTGAAGAATGGACAGAAAAGGATGTCAAGTTCATCCTCCGTATCGTTATGGATATTCCCCATAAAAAATCGGACATGGAGATACCGGATTGGCTATACAACGAGATCGGCGGGGACAATGACAACTTTGAAGATGGCGAGTGGTATCGAAACGACTATGGCAAAGGCTATAGTCCCAACTACAGCAATCCATTGGTCATCCAATACCACAAACAGTTGATTGACGCTCTGGGAGAGCGTTACAAGGACGATCCCCGCATTGCTTTCATACAGCTAGGAAGCCTCGGTCACTGGGGAGAATGGCACACCGATACGTCTATTCCTTTCCCTGCGACAGAAATCACGGATCAGTACGTCGAACCGTATCTGGATAACTTCCCTGATTCCATACTACTGATGCGAAGACCACATCCAGTCGCCAAGGAGTACAAACTGGGGCTGTTTAACGACATGTTCGGCAACAAAGATGATACAGACAGCTACCTGTCCTGGATACAGAAGGGCTATGTATCCTGGCTGACCAAAGAGAAAATGCCTGCCATGCCTGACTTTTGGAAATATGCACCGAGCGGTGGGGAGTTCTCTCCATCCGATTCGTTAAACAGCTATTTTACTCGCTCTTCCATTAACCAGGTGATCTCACAAGCCAAAGCTTCGCATATTAGCTGGCTTGGCCCCAATACCCCTGCACGGTTCGAAAAAGATGGCGAACAACAACAATATTTGGACCGCTTTTTAAACACGATTGGCTACCGCTTCTCCATCACCAAAGAGACACATGCCAAAGCAGTCGAGCCCGGAGAAAGCCTCGCTGTGACCATGGATTGGCAAAACCGCGGTGTCGCTCCTTTTTATTTCCCGTGGATTCTCGAGCTGTCACTCGCGGATGAAGATGGGGAGATCGTAGCCAAGACCAAAACGGACGAAGACATCCGCAAATGGCTTCCTGGCAAGAAAACCGTCAAGCAAAGCTTGGAAATCCCCGATGATCTTCCAGAAGGAACATATACACTCTGTGTAGCGATCCTCGATCCCGATACGGAAGAACCGGGTATTCAATTTGCCATGGAAGGAAAAAGAGCGGACGGAAGATACACACTCGGCAAGGTTCAAGTACGAGACTGATCATCAAAGAAAAAATCCCTTCCTGACAGCCTGTAAAGGAGTCGTCAGAAAGGGATTTTTTTGTAGAATCAGCTATGGTGCATAATCGCCATCGTAGCTAACCAATGATACGTTTTTCACACCTTCTACCTCTGAAATATCTTGAACAAATGCCGTATTATCTCCTTTGATTTTTACTTCTACAATCAATTCCACCATCTCTTTGTTGACTGTCTTTGATTTCAGGGTGTATTTTAGCTTGTTCAACTGGTATTTGACCCCGTCATTGGCTTGATCCTGATAGGTAATAATGAGCAGATAAGCAACATCTCTCATTTGCCGCTTGGATAATACGACAATGACAGCCGCCACCACCAATGATCCTAGGACGGAAACCGGGTACACACCTGCCCCGGTCGCAATACCTACCGAGATCGACCAAAACATGAAGACAATATCCAACGGGTCTTTGATGGCGGTACGGAACCGCACAATGCTCAAGGCGCCGACCATCCCAAGAGAAAGTACGATATTCGTGCTAATCGTCATGATAATCAGGCAAGTAAGCATGGCCATGGCCACCAGCGTGATGTTAAAGGTGTGCGTATAGACAACGCCACGAAACGTTTTCTTGTAAATATAGTAGATGAACAAACCAAGCAATCCCGACAGCACAAGACCTATGATGGTATCGATGATCGAGATGCTGGCGAACTGGTCCATTTTTAAGACGCTTTTTTTGATAATATCTTGAAAATTAATCGTATTGGTCGTGTCCATAGTTTCTCGACTTCTCCTCACACTAAAGATTATAGTACTTTTTCGTTTCCTCTCTGCAAATGACATATTTGGAGATAGCCGACCGCTGATTACTCAGGTTTTGTAGCAAATGTCTAATATTGAATGGCAGGAATTGATCGTACTTCACTTCCATGATCATCATGGGCTGATGAATCGCTCTGACCATCATGATGTGTTCGTCAAAAATATCAAGCGAATTGACGTTTGCCTTCAAGTACTTATCAAACGTAATTCGGACATTCCCTTCTCTCACCAAATACGCCTCTCGAACATAATCCGTGATGACACGAGGCCGAAACAGATGATTCTTGCACGACAAATAAAAATCTCGCAGCACAGCACTTTCCGTCTCGCGTAAAAACTCAACCTCGCCTGCCAAAATCCGTTCATACTCATCTCGCGTAATCGACGCTGACTCTTTGCAAATGTATCCGCCGAACTTGCTCTTTCGCTCCATCTTGATGACCGCATCACTTTTGTTGTAAATGCGGATGCGATACTTTTTTCTTTGAAAAACCCCGTAGTTTTTTTCATAGAGAGCCGTGTCGTGATAGTCATCAAAATACAGGCTCCGAATATGATACCCTTCCTCACTTACAGAATGAGGGTCAGGAGTCGCGATCAGACGCAATTTCTGCCGTAGCGGCTCGTAATGACTCAGCCGAAGATAATACTTCAACTCATGCCGCAATCGCTTGTTGCCGAGCTGGATGCCCGTGCTCTGTATTCCTTTCATTTCAACACGAACTCCTTCACCCCATGATAAATCGCATCCTCCGGCTCTACTCTGTCAAATGCCGTCTGTACGTTCCCTTTGCTATCGCGTACAATCACCCTCCAGAAAAAGCGACCTTTCCCCGGATCGTTTATCGTGTATTGGACTCCTGTCAGCCCCTTTGCCTGCGCGTGTATCTTCGTAAACGCAGGATCGTAACTGACAGCAAAATCGTAGGTCAGATCGTCTCCTTGCAGGTCATAGGAATGGTCCCAAGCAAAAATGAGTCTATCTCCTTCTTTTCTTGGCTCTCCCATAAAAAAGGGCATCGGATTCTCTTGGCGTTCATAGTACCTCTTTTTGTTACGCTCTGGTTCACCAGAGAGAAGCGCTTGCTCATTGTGAAAATAGGAGACATCCAGCGGCAAATTATATAAATCAGGTAGTTGCAGCACGTATTTGCTCACAATCGGATAATAGCTCTTCAAGTATTTTTCCGTTTGCTCTTTCGTAATGATCTTGCTGACTTCCTCAACCTTTTCGTTTAGTGCCTTGACGTTTTCCGGGTCTTTGAAAATGCGGCGATGCAGGTTCGACACCCAGTAGTTGGAGATGCCAAACTGCCATTGACCGAGTCCTTTTTCTGGACTGCGCTTGAGCTCTTCTTCGAAAAATCCCCATGTTGAGTCATAGTCCCACGGGAGGAAATACCATTTGTTCGAGTTGCTTGGGCTGTATAAATAAAAATTGTGAACAGCCGTGTCGTGATTCCCCATCAATAGGTTGGATGCCAGCCATGTATAGTAGTTCTCCCGATCAAAATGCTTGTCCAAAAAGTCCTGCGTGTTCATTGCAGGATTATGGAGATCCTCTAGCATGGCAATGAGCTTTTCATGGTTCTCGCTACCTTTGATCTCCAAAATTTTCTCAAATGCCTTCTTGTCGTAGGTAGGATCGGTCGCCAGCTTGATCTGATCCTCGTAGCGATGGAACTCGAAATCAATAGCCTTGTATAAGTTTCCATTCCGGTCCAATCCGTGTGCCTGCAAAAATGTTTTGTTTGGCTGTTCAATTTGAGTGAACAAACCGTAATCAACAAAGTCCCGGTCCGGATTTTTTTTGGTCAAATCCTTGATTTTCACCTGAACGAACTGCGTCCGCAAGCTGGTCATATTCGGCATCTGCTCGAAATAATCAAAGCTAAGCTTTTGTCGAACACGCGTCATGTCAGACTTGTGCTTGCTTAAGTTGATGTTGCGCTGATCCCGCCAGTATCCTGCACTTTCGAACAAACGGATTTTGTACGATTTTTGTTCCGCTCTCCTGCTCGATTCCCCCCGTAGCTCAATCGTTCCGTTCGCTCTCGTCTCGCCAAAACCAAAGTAGCCTTGAATCGGCCCCTCCTCCGTCCCTTCCTGCATAATGACTTTGGCCTGGAGATCTTCTCCCTTTTCATTCCGTCCGCTAGGAGCAAGATTGAGTTCCGAAAAGGTGGTTGTTTTCAGTTTTGAATTTTCTTCGTTGACTATCGTCACATATAAATGGACGATGCTCCCATCCACATCCTGATCGTATACGCTTCTATTCTCAATTAGCCCCTCGTTCATCTGCTGAGTTGGCGCCACCTGACTCGTTGCTGACGAGTTGTCTGACACTGGCGGTTCAGGTACATCCTGTGTACAACCAGTCGATACAACTCCTAATGCTACGAGCAGGCTCAGTATGAATCGTTTTTTCTTCAACCTAAGTCCTCCCCAATCCATCAGTCCCCATCTATTCCATTCGCTTTCCTTTGACAAAGAGCGGCTGTAGGCAATAGGTGTAATAATCGATATTTTTCAAGTAATAGATCAGCCTGCCGAGACCGGCTACCAGCGCAAGAAACGAAGCCATAAAAAATGAAAAACCGTAGTTCTGAAGGGGCAGCATCGCTATGGTGATGACAACCGTACTGATGAGAAATAAGGTCGTCACCGCAAGCGCTCCCTTCCGATCGTCAAAATAGAGCAACATCAGCACGATCACAAACATAACAGCGTACAAGTATCCCGCGATAACCAGGATGTTGTACCGCTCCATCTGCTCGGACGTAAAACCGATGTGCGGAAGCAGCGTAATTCCCAGAGCCAATGCAACGAAGGAAAAGAACAGCTGCACTTCCATCATGAAGCTAAGTTCTTGCATCAACGTTTGGACCATGTCTGTTTTTGCCCGCTTGATATCCTGCACCGAGCCTGTGCCCAATATCGTCCCGTAATACGCCCGATACTTCTCATAAAAAGCGGTCTCCACTGATACAACAAACATGACCATGGTAGGCAGTATGCTCAAGGAGGCATAGAACGCAGGCACGTCATAAAATGGCGCAATCACGTATGTATTCGCCACGACTTCTTGAAGCGGACTCCCCAGCCAGTAAATAAAATGGTGTACATAGAAGCCGAGAGAGCAAAAGAGACCCACCCCCAGCAGGCTTGGGTATTTTTTCACGTACTTCAGGAAATCAAAGTAGTTCCTCTCCCGCTTTGGAAAATAGCTCTCCAGATGAACCATCGACAGAACGATCATTGTAAAAAAGCCAAGATCCAAAGAAATCAGCATTGCGATTCCTTTTTCCAATTCAGTCAGATTCAACAGCAGAAACGCAGCCAGAAGCGTAACGGCAACAGCCGCCAAATACCCGCGAATAATGCGCATATAATCCTTTAATGCGGACAAATAGGCGGATTGCAGCCATACGACAATCAGTTCCACAAAAAGAAGGTAGGCTACGAGCTTAAAGCCAGACGGCAAAGGTGCAAGCCAGTAAAAAGCACCGCCGAGAATTCCCCCCAAGCCCAGGCATACAGCGATAACTCCATACAAAGACGCAATGATGTCGTTGTACTCGCGCAAGTAAATTTTGTCTGCAATATAGCGAGAAATGACCATGGAAAAACCGCAGGTAATTAACAGCGAAAACACGAATGCATAAACGACAGCGGCTAAAAAAGACATCCGCTCCAAATAACTGACATTCAATTGAAGCAGGATTTGCTGTAGCACCGTGATCATGACCATACAAATCAGCATCGGTCCGACTGTGACCAGCGAAGAAAATGCATACGCCTTCACACTGGACAAATACCCTTTATTCCGAAACATTTTCTTCAGTTCAAAGCCAATGCCCGCCATGTTTCTTACACCTCGTATTTCCGATACATATTGCGATATCCCGCCAAGAAGTTCTCATGTGTGTAAATAGCTGACACTCTCTGGAATCCGCATCTGCCCATACGCCGTCTCAATGGTTCGTTTTGAGACAATGTAATGATCGCTTGGGCAATTTGGGTAAAATGCATAACGGGTACCGTTATCCCTGCGTTGCCATAGTTGTCACCATTTCCGTACAACAATTCCCGACAGCTTCCCACGTCCGTTGTGACGAAGGGCTTTCTGCATGCCATCCCTTCCAAAATAACGAGCGGTTGGCCTTCACTGATGCTGGTCAAAACAAGCATGTCCATTTTTCCGAGATGCTCTTTCACATTGACCGCACCTGTAAACGTAACATCCTCCAGTTGCAGGCTGTCGACCAATTGCAGGCATTCTGTGTAGTACTCCTCGTCTTCATCCGTCGGGCCCATGATAACAAAGGTTGCGTGTGGCACTTGTTCTTTGACGAGCCCGAAGCTTTGCAGCATTGTTTTAATATCCTTGATAGGTACGACGCGGACGACAGCGCCAATGGTAATTGTGTCGTTCTTTTTTTCCTCCACGATGTCAGCATAATCACTCACTTTTACACCGTTCGGGATCACTGAGACTTTGGAAGGATCACAGCCTAGCTCGATCTGAATTTCCTTGTTTCGCTCAAACAATGTGATTACCTCATCCGCGTAGGAGTAAGCACATGCAGAAAGATTATGGAAATAATCAATCCAAATATCTTTAAAGTGACCCTTGATCCAGTTTGCCTTGATAATTTCTTCTTCCCGCTCGCGGGTATAAATTCCATGCTCCGTCAGCAAAAACGGCTTCGCATGCAGATACTTCCCGAGACTCCCTGCTACACCGCCATATCCTGTACAAACACTGTGATACAAATCCGCTTGCGGCATGCCGTTTTGAATGATCAGACATAGCGGCAACACCATCGAGCGAATCATCCAGATCATTTCGGTAAAAGGAATTTGCGGGTATTTTTGCTCGCAAAGACGTTGAATGACCTCGAAAAAGTCCTTGCTCGTTAGCAACTCGGCTACGGATGGCACCTTACTCCCCGACAACACGGAAAACAGAGCATGCCAGTCGCCTTTGCTGCCATCGAGCAACGAAAGCAACGCTTGCTGCTCATCCTCAGTCAGACCCAGACGCTTGCCCGGTGCAGCCTCTTCTTTCAGATAGGCATCCAGAAATACCTCTTTGATTTCCACCACATTCGGGGGGAGCTGGTAGACGTATTTCCCCCTGTTTTTCTCTTCTGCACCAATCGCATAAATGATAAACTCATGCTCTGGCATGCTAGCGATTAAGGAATGAATCCAGCTAGAGACTCCCCCTGTAATATAAGGGTAAGATCCTTCGGCAATCAGACAAATTTTCATCGCTTACTCTTCCAGTCCTATTTCAAATTTTGCACCCGTTGCATGCACGAGATAGACGCCTTCCTCTATTTTTTCTACTGTGCAATTGACCAAGCTCGTCATTTTTTTGTTTGTCCGCAAGATGTAATACATTTCTTCGGAGAAATTGTTCATGTAGCCTGTCATTTTTTTATCCGTATGCGAGATATATACATCCGTCTGCATATAGCTCTCAAGACCTGCTGCCGCATCGGAAGCAGTCTGGCTACGCAGCCATGGATACTGCTGGTAAAGTTCTTCCATCATGAGTTGGAAGTCTTTTACCAATTCCGACCACGACTTGTTATTGCTTCTCTCCTTGTCCAACACATCGTCTGGGTGAACAAAATGAGAAAAAACACCGATGGATGTGATCGCATTCGTTATGTACCAATCATGAATGTCTGTGCGACTGTATCCTGAGGTAATACGCGGCAGCTCTACAATGCCATCTTCGGCCACGGAAAACTCCTGAATGTATTCGTGCATGCTATCTGATTCCGCATACAAGGAGGCAATGACTCTCAGATCAGGGAAAGACTTTTTCAGCGCTCGACGCCCTTCCTCTCCCAACACGTTGGAAGGCGGGACATACACCTGTATGTCATATGACGAGAAGACCTTCTTGATATAATTGTCCAGATACGTTAGTGACTCAGCCATACTTGCTTCATCAGGCCAAGCCTTATACTCGTAATGGCTCGCCGTCGCTTGATCGGTAACCAGTGATTGATGATTGTATCCGTGGATGCCCAATTCGCCACCTAATTTCAACAAATCCCTGCCGTACGTAATCAAATTGTTCGAATCCGTTCCTTCCTCATCAGTGAAGGGCGGGGCAACTCGGTTATTGTAGGTTTTGATAATAGCTCCCGTGTAGGTCACATCGTAATCGGCAGCAAGCCTGATCATGTCCGGCCACCACACATCCCGATAGAAGCTGGGAATATCTTTGCGGTACTCGCGGTAAATACTCGGCTCGATCCCCTGTCGAAAAGGGGCCGGAAAATCGTCAATATACATGATTTTCATATTGAAAATGGGGTACATGAAATCTTGATTCAATAAACTGATGCCACCAGCAATCAGTCCTCTGTTCATTGCAGATTGCATATTCGTCCCGTTATAGACCATGACCTTTCCCTGTCCATACCGAGTCTCCCATAGCAACGGCATATTGTCGGCAGAAACTGCGTGAACCTTCGCTTGCCTATCCAGCTCTACGGGAATCGAGGAATTAACAATGGAATCTGCGCCGATTTTTGCATCTTCTCCTTGAATCAAGAGATTGGATGTCATCTGAATGCCGTTTGTCACGATAGGGAGATTGATGGAATTGATCCCTAGTTTTCGGTATATGCGGTACAAGCTGTCATTGTATTCAGGCGTACGTGAAAAGAACACATTTCCACCATTGTGCGCATATTGCATCAACCCATCGAGATTGGCTAGCATGCCCAGATTTTCTATGGTGACAAAGACCGTCATGTATTGTGGATCAGGCTGCGAGAACTGCTTAACGTCAGCGAGATCGTACTCCTTTTTCATATACCGCAGCACTTGCTCCACATTCCTCGCGATTGCCATGCTGCTCTCATCCTTGGGATCATGCAGAATGAGGAATTTCTCCCTTACTAGCTTGGCGATTTCCTCTTGACTGATCGCGTTTTGCTTCGGCTCGTCAGTCTGCACTCCCGAGTTTTCTGACTTATTACTGCTCACCTGAAGGATGAACTGAGATCGGGTAGCTTCTATGGTGATCCCCAGAATCGCCACAAAGATCAGAATGATGTAGATGTTTTTTTTCACGGGAATATCGTTGGACCTCGACTTGCTCCATTCTCTGTCATTTTCCCTGTCTCTTTTCCTTCTCCTGAACCTTGTCATTCTCATTTTGTATCGCTCATCTCTTTCAGATTCGTACCTATTTCCTGTGCAACAGCGACTTCCTCCCAATCGCCGTCTTGCTCATCGTCATGCCAATGCTCAATACTCTTGTCTTGCTCATCGTTCCAGTAGCGAATCATCATCAGCGTAGCGTGGGAGATTTTAACCGACGAGCTTTTTAACCGATTCATTTCTGCCACAAAACCTGCGTAGTCTCTGATCGTAAAGAAGCGCTTAAGCGACATGACATATGGCTGCTCGCTTTCCGGATGATACTCATGAAACAAATGACAGTATTGTGCGGCTTTTTCATAGGACTGGTTCACCAGCTCGCAATTGATTTTGTCCACAAAATAGCTTTCTTCTTCCTGATAAATGTCCAATAATGACTCCAAAACAAACGAATACGTGTAGCTGTATTTCACAAAGGTGCGTTGATCAATGAGTGAACTGTCCAGATACTTCTTCAATACGTCTGCGTAGGCGCGTAAAACCTCAAGATCCTGCTTGTTCTCCTCGTATTTCACTGATAAATCCTGCAATTGGAGCTGAAGGTTGCGACGCATTTCCGTTAGAGCGGCTGCCGCGTAGTGGACCGTTTCCGAATCCTCGTTTTGCAAGGCTGTCTCCAATGTGCCGATCTGCCAAATGGTCTGCTCTTTCAAGACATCGATCAGCATCTTTCGGCGCGTGCTCGTGTCGTTCAAAAACAAAATGTCCTCCACAGGTACGATGTTCATTTCCTTTTCCAAGTCCGCTCTTCGGAAAATATTCGATCCCTCAGCTAGTTTCAGCAAATCGCTTTCTAGCATCAGTTCATTCGCATTCTTTTTCGATGTTCGTTTGTACACATCCGTAATCCCCAATAACAGGAGGCCAAAAATGGGAAGAAAGCCAGCAACAAGCATTCGCATTATAAGCACCTGCTTGTTTTTGCCGCGGCTTTGCATCCAACTGTAACCAACAGACACCAAGACATGGAGGAGGACTAGATTAAGCATAGACGCCATCCTTCAGGGAGAAGCGATCCTGGTCTTTCTCCTGCACAATTCTCGATGCAATACCGAGTCTACCAAGTCTATCAATCACGATATTGGCTTCTTCCTCGTTGGAATTGGAGAGAATGATATAGACATCTCCTGCTTCGTCCATTCCCATATAATCTGCTTCGCGAAGAGAACTGGCGATATAGGCAGAAAGAGTATGATGGTCCATTTGCGCTGAATCCACTGCCAAAAGGGTAAAGTCAGTGTTCAACTGTTGCTTGGCATCCCTTTTGTTCTTCACCATTGCTGAAAAATAAGCAGGAATCAGGATAGAGGTATCTTCAAGATATCGGTCCTTTTGTGTAGAGTTTAAGTATCGGAGAGAACGGGACAAAGCGGATGAGATCAATTGAACGGCGACTTGGAAGAGGTTTTGGGTGTACATTGTAAAATTTTCAAATCCGAGCTGTTGCAATGTGACCACCGCGACCATTTTTCCCTTGTCAAAAATAGGAGCTGCTATAAGGGGCATGTCGTGACGTAGCTCTTTATTCACGATGATCTTCTTCATTGTCATTAATTCAGTAAGATAAGCATGCTCACTCATTTTCAATGATCGTGGCAGATCAAAGCCCGCTTTATTCGATTTGGCCATCAATCGCAAGAAAGAGCCATTTTGATTCATCGTATAAATAGCGATCTCATCGGACTTCATGATTCTTTCCAGTACCTTGACCGATTTCTGCAATACCCGTTCAGGCTCGAGGCTGTCCAGCTCTTTGGTGATGTTGTAGATTTTTCCAAAGCTGTCTTCCGAATTCACGATCTGCTGCTGTAATTCTTGCTTGACCAACAGTACATCATTGTAAATGTCCTTTAAAAAATCGTACTTTTCTTCAATGGCCTGCCTTTGCAGCTCCTTTGACAGTACGTCCCTGTTTCGTTTGTCGATCGAATAACCAACAGCAATCCCGATAATAAAATAGACAGCGATATGAAACAGAACATTCGCGTCATATAAGAGCGATACGACATCGCGTCCATTATGCAGGCTTTCTCCGATGAAAAGTCCACAAGCAAGGATAACAGACAAGAGGGATTGCTTCGTTCCGTAAATGGCGCCAATCAACACGATGTAAATCAGCTTGAGATCAAAGACACCGCTATTAACCGTTCCAACTGTGGCGAAAATCACCAGAACGAAAGCAAGAATGTTCTCTATGTACGGCCTTGCATCCCATGAACGGAACCAAAGGATCGTTTTCTTCGCTTCGCTCTCTTGCTCTTGTTCTTTCTCTGCGATGGTCTCTTGATACCACTGCGCCGTTTTTTCCAGCCCCTCCGCTAATGAATACATCGGGATCCAATCTAGCCTTCTCTTTGCCCGCGTATTATCCAAAACCGACTTATCTACGTCTCCTGGGCGTTTTTCCCTTCGTAAGATTCCCTGGAGAGGCTGGTTAGCCCCGAGAACGTCAATCAGCTCATTAATGCTGCTTTCCTGATTCGTAGACAAATTCATCACACCGGTATCATCCGCGGTAACGGAACGGAAAATAGCATCAGCTACATCCTCTACATAAATAAAATCTCTCGTTTGGCTGCCATCCCCATGCAAAACTATTTCTTTCCCATTGTTGATCTGGGTTAAAAAAGTAGAGATAACGCCGCCTTCCCCTACTGAACTTTGTCTGGGGCCGTACACATTCGCCAAGCGAAAGGCTACCGTTCGCAAACCGTACATTTCCGTCCATTTGCGGCAATACATTTCGCCGATATGCTTGTTTATTCCATAAACAGATACCGGATCACACGCTGAATCTTCGAGTAACGGTGTATTTTCATTCATGCCGTAAACGGCGGCTGATGACGCAAAAATAAATTTGGACACACCATATTTGCTCGATAGCTTCAGCATATTCACGAGTCCAAGAATGTTCGTATTCGAATCCAGCAGGGGGTCCTCCATGGATGCAGCAACACTCACTTGGGCCGCTAAATGTATGACGACATCGAACTTGTTGCTCTTAAATACTTCATCACATTTTTTATCCGCTACATCCAGCTCGTATGCCTTATGCGGAAATGTGACATTCTTCTGATTGCCTGAGCTGAGATTGTCGAGGATGAAAACTTTATACCCTTCCTTATAAAATCTCTCCCCGACAAAAGAACCGATGAACCCATAACCACCTGTGATCAAAACTTTCATACTAACACCTCAGCTATTTGTTTCACATGTCTATCCCTACGACGAATATCTACCCCTGTTCCCAGCACTTTTTGGACAGCCCATTCGATTCGCTCCAGCTGCAGCGGCTTCGCGATGAAATCCCGCGCACCTGCCTGAATCGCCTTAATGACGGTATCGTGCCTAGACACTGCTGAGCAAATAATGATCTTGGCATCCTTATCCAACTCCATGATTTTGCGTGAAGCAGTTAAACCGTTCATGCCGGGCATGGTAATATCCATCGTGACGAGTGATGGTTTGTACAAGCAGTAATTTCTAACAGCCTCCTCTCCCGAAGCAGCTTCCGCAACGACATGCAGTCCTAATGTCTCAAATATGCTGCGCAGCACATGTCTCGTAAACGCCGTATCATCAACAATCAGAATGCTATTCATCCAAAACGCTATCTCCCATCCTATCCAACCATACCTTTCGGACTATTTTATTATAGTAATATATTCCTATTTTCACTACCAACCAAAGTTACTGTCTCGTAACTTTTATTTCCATAGGCATAAAGACCTCCGACATGTAGCTTTACCTAGTCTACTAGGGTCATCTCAACAATTTCTGAACAAAAATCAAAAGACAATCAGATGTCTCCGTTCCCCCGTTATTTAAAAAGAAAAACAGGGACAGTTACCTATGCGGCATCTGATCCCTGTTTTTCTTCATGTTTTTACACTATTTTCGTCTACGAGACTTTTCTTTCTCTTTTTTCAACAAGCGAATAAAGATCACCAATACAATCAGGAATACCACCAAAATCACTCCGATTAACCAGAGCGGGATATTGCCTACTACCTCATTTATGCCTTTTGTCTGTTTCTCTTCATGATCTTCGAGCTGAATAGAGAGAACCTCGTTTGATTTGCTCATCACAACAATTTGCCCATCTTCGTTGGAATTCTTCAGATATTCAAGTAGATCAGCATGAAGGAAGGTTCCCTGACTAGCCTTACTCTTGTCTGCGGATTGGAAAACACTCAACGTCCGCTCTTGATTCCAGATCGAGGGCTGGACCCAGGCCACATAACGGCTCGTCTCGTTAATGACGTGGTATTGGTTCAACTGCTTGGCCTCATTGATCAAAAGCTGTCCCTGAACCTTCTGCAAACTCGGGTACTGCTCAATATCCCCCATTGCAATCACATTGTACGAGGCGATCTCCTGCAAGGCCTTCTCGTTCAGCGGTTCCTGGAAAATAACGAAGGAGCTTCCCTTCTGATTGCTTACCTCCGACAGCATATTATTCATTAGCATCGAAAACTGGGACAAATAGGAACCTGTCCATTTTTCCGGCAGCAGGAAGGCGGTGTCCTTCAATCCTGCATCCTGCACATAAGGAGCGGGCCAGTATCGGAAGCTGCGCTGTGCAGGTACCTCGTGTGGCACGTTCAGGCTACTTTCCTTATCCACAAACACCCAACGTCCCATGTTGTTCTCAGGCGCGCACACATCCCCCTTCTGGTTCATCGAAGCCGAGAAAGAGACCGTCAGAGCATGATTCGCCTCTTTGATGACAGACTGTGAAATGGGAATACTCACGTGGTAGTTATCGTTATCGTCCACTGCTTTCAACTGCTGGAGCATGACCGTATAAGGTACGCCATTTACCGTTACAGTCAACTGGTGCTGTGGCTTATCTTCCCCTTCGTACTTTTGCATGAGCAGTGGGGAAATCTTCAGTTTCAAATCAAGCGTGACATCCCCGGTAATCTTCCAATGAGACGGAATTTTCAAGGTCACCTGCTCGGTACGGCTGCTTCCGTGCTCAAGCATCACATGCGAATATCCGCCTGAAGCCAACGACAGAGAAATCGGACTTTGCTCTGCTGCCTGTACACGGGGAACCTGCTTGACAGTCAGTTGATTCCCTGCCAACTGCTTGTTCATTTCCTTATCTGTCAGCAGATGAATCGTCTCGGCAAAGTTTGTCTCCTTGCCTCTCGACACCAAGAGCATGAGCTTGGCCTCAGCAGATTGATTCACTCTCATCTGATAGTAATCGAGCCCCAGCTTTTGTTCCCTGGTTGCAATCCCCTGTTCAGCAACCAGTGTTTTAAGCGGGCCAGTCCAGCCTTCCGGATTGCCGAGCGCGATGACGTGTCCCAATTCTCCCTTTGCTTTCCACTCGCTCTCTGTCATGATCGGGATCGGGCGTTTCGTAGCTGTCTGGGCAGACAAGGATGTGGCTACCTTCAGTGCGGCTGCTACCACATCTTGATCGGCGGCATCAGGAACGACGATCTTGGTAAACACTTCAGTCGAATTGCCCGGCTCTACAAACGGTACCGGGTACTCTCTCAACAGATCGGCAGACGAGGTTACGGCCTGCGTATCCAGAAAAGCAAAGGAGCTTTTATCGATTTTTACCCAGTTCGCAGGATCGTTCTGATCGTCGCAAATGTTGTCGGTGAGCAGGCTATGCTTGGTGATGGTAATTTTGTGGAAGCCGAGCGCCGTCTCGTCCGCTCCCAGCGGTATTCTGATTTTCCCTTGCTGGGCAGTCTCCTTGGTTAAAAACACGCTTTTCAACGGCTTGTCGTCGACACTTACCGTCAAAGTAGAACGTGTGCCGTTCAGCAGCTCGGAGTGACTAAATGAGATTTCCAGATAGTTGTTGCTTCCAATGGTTGCACGCGGAACACTGTAGAAGTAAGCAAAGGACTCGTTGACCCCATCCAATGTGACCGGTTCGCTCGTAAAACGCAAAACAGTTCCTGGTGTCTTGTCAATTCCATTGGATGCGTATGTCGTTTTTGCTTGCTTGGCTAGGTTTGAAAAGGTAAACACAGCTTGGCGTATCGCCTGTCCCGATGGCGCAGTTGCCCCGGCTTGTGTCGGTGCTGTCGTACCTTGAGCGTAGATCGTACCCACGCCTTGCCCAAAAAGGAGGGCGGTTACGGTCAATAGCGCAAACGCCGGTTTCCAATTGTTTCTCTTCATGTTTTACACCTGTCTTTCTACTGGCGGTGCGGACTTCTTATCTGCCGCGAAACGCTCTGTCTTATACCATTTAAGCTCCTGTCGAAATACAACCCGCTTGAACTCCAGGTACAAGGCATAGACGACCAGGACAATCCAGAGCTGCGAGTACGTAAAATACATCAACAATACAATCAAGAAGTTTTTTACATTCAATTCAGTCCGTTCAATACTAAGTGCGATCATTACTTCCGTGACGTACAGGAAATAAGCCAAAATCCAGAGAATCATAGCGACAATGCCTACCTGCAAATGCAAATCAACGAACATATTCGTCACAAAAAGTACATCCGATACGATTACACCCATAAAGAACAGGAAATAGGTGAAGAAGAAGTAGATCAAATCAAACATGATGCTTTTCTTTCGCAAAGAGAAAATTCTCCACATGAACTTCAGCACAACGTACTGATTCCCTCGCGCCCATCGCGTCCTTTGCTTCCACCACACCTTCCAGCTTTCAGGCTCCTGCTCCCAGGTGATCGCCGCCGGGAAGAAACGAATATAGTAGCCCTCATTGTAGACACGGATCGTCAGCTCGGTGTCTTCCGCGAGAGCTTTTTCATCCCAGCCACCCAGTTCCTCAACCAGGCTGCGGCGAATGGCAAAGTTGGTCCCCGGAATCGTCGTCACCCGGAACCAGAAAAATCGTCCTGCCTGCGCCATCCATTGGAAGCAGATCGTCTCGATGTTGATAAAACGGGTAAGCAAATTCGTGGCGGCGTTGACCACCCTGAACTTGCCAACAACAGCCCCTGCCTTTGGGTCGTTTAACAGTGCCAGAACGAGGTAGTAGACGGCTTTGCGCTCTGGCGTATTATCAGCGTCATAGACCACGATGACGTCTCCTGTGGAATGAGCCAAGCCCTGGTTAAGCGCACCCGATTTTCCTTTTCCGGCATGAGGAGGCTTGGTGTGGACCACCTTCACGTACGGGTATTTGCTGGCGTATTTATCGGCGATTTCCCCCGTGCGATCACGCGAGTTGTCATTGATGACGACAATCTCCAGCTTATCTTTCGGATAATCCAACCTCAGCATCGCCTTGATGGTCCGTTCGATGACGACTTCCTCATTGTGAGCGGGGATCAGGACGCTTACCTTTGGCAGCGGATGCTGGTTTTTTTCCCACTCTGGAATAGGGCGTCTATATCGCAGGTAGTGAAAATACCCACCCTGCATCAAGAACATATGGTACAAGAGCATAATCCAGATGACAGACAGGGAGAGATAAAATAAAGCATTAGCCATCGAGATCACGCTCCATAAATAGTTGTTTGCGCAGGTTAGCCCGATTGCGCCACGTATACAGCATAAACAGCATGACCATGACAGACACGAGTCCGGCAATGCCCCATAGCACGAGCTGTACCCACCCATTTTCACGCAGGAAATCGTGAAGATTTTGGTAAATATCCGTAATCTTCAACGTCGTACCCTGCTCTTCTAAAGACTCGGCGAGGATAGTTGGCTCACTGGCTTCCTGACCGCTATCCAGACTGATTTCCTGTCCACTCAGCCCGCGGACGTCTATCCACTTCACATCAGGCAGGGTTTCCACGTAGGCAATCATTTCTTTTAAAGGCTTTACTCCTAAATATGGGTGAAAAAACATGCTGACCATGCCATCTCGTACAAAGCTGACTTCTCTGTATTTGTCCTTGATATCCTGCATCGGGGTAGAAGAGGAGGGATCATAATACCCGATTGTTTCCGGCAGGAGGGTCATTCCGTGCAAAAAGGCCGGCTTCGACACAAAAGGAGGTGCTCCCATGTGTACCCAGTCCCTGTCATTAAACTGAAGCTGGCCAAGGACATAAGGAAAGTAGCGAGCCATGACCTCGTACCCTTTTTGGCTCATCGTGTAGTGCGGAGCTTCAAAAGCGACAGGAGCAAGCCCCAACTCGGTCAGTTCCTTGATTCCTGTCTCCATGCGTGTCTGTATATAATGCTCCTCATATTCTTTCAGCGACTGCTGATAAGTCTCATACTCGGCCTGAGATGCGAACGCATATCTTTTCTTCAAAGGCGTCTCATCTTCCGGAGCTTTGGAGATTGGCGTATTGTTTTCAATGTCCCAAAACTCAGACCCTTCCCCTGTTTCTGAATTGCGATAGTGGTGCATGTATCCGTGCAATACGATGCTTGCTCCTCTTTTTTGCAATTCCCGCAGCACCTTGAGCATCTCTGGGCGATCCTTCAGATGGACCATCTCGTGCGTCTCGGAGTTTTCGTACACCGGGATAAGCGCAATGACGAAAGGAATCCCCTTGTCTGCTAAATAACTCCCCGCCTCCCAGACCAGCTTCGGATCAGAGTGAGGGTGTACATCCTCCAGACGGATCAACGCGTAACGCCCCGCGTCATGCGGCTGCTTGAAAACCTCGTGCAGTGCTTCTGACACAAAGAGGGAGAAGGGCGAAGTGAAATTTGAGCTGGCAAAATACGCTGTCTTTCCGTACTGAACCATCAGCGGGTATGTATACATCCCCTTCCAGCCCTCAAGCAAAACATCTCCTTTAGATAGCGAGACATGCCCCACCAAATAGTTGTCATTCAGCAGGACTTGGTCAACACCCTTAGGCTTTGATACCTTCTGGATATCCACCTGTCCGTTCACCTGGAAAAAGGAAAACCGCGCTCCCAACTGCTCCACGTTTTTGCCAAGCGCAAGCCAGGTGCCAGGAAAGCGTTGCATGATTTGCCTCGAAGAACTGCTTAAATCTTTCGAGATGCTACCGTAATAGACGAGGTGTGTGACTCCATCCAAATCTCGCTCGGTCAATACCTCATCCGCCACATAGGTGAGCTTTGAGCTGTAATGTCCCAGCACCATGTCAAGCATGCGCACTTCATCCGTCAAGGCTCCGTCTTGGGTCGAGTAGACAATCAGTACCTCTGGCTCTTGTCCCGCTCCCTCCGCAGCGTACAGCTTATCCCCTGTTCCAGTCAGCAGCAAGAGCACCATGAGCATAGACACGACTATGCGGCAGCGATTATTGAATGTATTGTTCCAGCTCTTGTTTGGCACGTTGCACCATCTCCAAATGGTCACTTACATCTTCTGCGTAATGACTGATTCCAAACCCGATCGTCAGTGTGACCTGCTTTTTGTCATTCTCCAAATTGTGGACGGATAGGAGCCTTTCGATCTTTTTGACGACTACTTCCGCCCCTTCCTCATGGCTGTTGCTCAAAATAACAGCGAAAGTTCCTGAGCCCTGCTCCCCGCGGTCGAGACGAAACTTGCGGTCTGTCAATCGCGTGTTGTTGCGTAGAATGGTTGAGAGCGAGCTGAGCAGATAATCTCCCTCCTTGGGTCCGTACAAGCGATAGAAGGAATCGAGATACAGGACTTCAATGAGCATCAGCGAAAAAGGGATGCCTGTCCGGCGAGAGCGGCTATATTCTTCTTCCAAATCAAAGAGTAGTCGTTTCTCATTGGAAAAACCCGTCACTTCATCGATCGTCACCAGCTCATCAAACTTCCCAGCCATCTCCTGATGCTCGGCCACTGTCTGCCTCACCAAGCGATGGATCAAGCCGGTCAGAACGGCAGCACCGAGAAAGAGTCCCATCCAGATGACGATGTCAGAGAAAGAAAAGGAAATCGTCCATCCGGCATACATACCCCAAATCATCATACTGCCAAAAGCGAACAAGCTGATCAGGGAGAGCCCCAGGCTAGCCAACAGCCCAAAAATGATACCCGTCAGGCTAATGACCAGTGTCCAGACCAACAGTAAGGCTGGAACCAGCGGCAGAGCAGGCATACCCACCGCGAACAGGGCGAGCATAATGATGAAAAGCAAAAACAACACTTGATAGCTGATAAATTTACTGTTTTTACTGAAGCGTTCCCTCATTGAACAGCCTCCTTTCTGCGAGCAGTGGAAGCAGATTGTCAAACGAATGCGTGTCCATCTGACTCGTGTCCACGTAACCGCCATAGAACTCGCTTTCTGGACGCCGAATCTGCTGACGAACCATCCGTTCATATAAATCACGGGCAAACGTGTAATCCTTAAGCTCGCTTGCTGTCAAAATCGCCAAGCTGTACACGGCTGGAGACTCGTACGTTACCAGCGGTTTCTTGGTACTGGCATCGTATCTGCCATACAATAGTCCATTACGCGCAAACTCATCTTTGAGAAACGCCCACAGCTCTGGAGATGATATGCCTACTTGTGCGCGATGGTAGCCGATGTACAACTGGTCGATCAGATTCACTTCCTGATGATAGACATACTCCTTGCTGCCCAACTGATAAGAAAATGGAAAAAAACCGTTTTGGGTCGGCAACGTGTTCAGAAAGGAATGTACTTGATTGCTCAATTCTTTGCTCACCTGTTGATGCTTCTCCATCAATTGAACGGCAGCAGCATTCAAATAGGAGAGTGTCAGGGAATCACTGGCTACCTTATAATGGCGATCGTAAAAATCGACCAGCAGTCCCTCTCGACTCTGGTTCTTCACGATGCTTTGTCCAACTTCATTGGCCAATTGAATATAGGTCTCGTCTCCCCATTTTTCGCCTGCCATGTAAAGAGCTTCTGCGATCCTCAGGTCATCTACCAATGCATTGGTCGCGACTGGAGTCTCATTCTCTCCACCCGCTTTCCAGGCAATCCAACCATCCTGATAATCATAGGCTTTCAAGACCTCTACATTCTGAGCGAAGAGGGATTGATCCCCTTTTTCCACTGCGTACAGCATCCACAGACCCAGCGATTCCGAAAGGGTCTCTGTCCCTTTTGCAACATTCGGGTCATTAGATGTAGCGGGCTTCATATTCGTTTTCAAGGTCAGATCGTCGTTCGTCAAATGCTCCTTGATAAAGAGCTCGCCCGGCAAAAGCCTGACGTATTTGGAGCCAATGGTATTCTGTTCCGTTTTCATGGCAGACGGCACCCCCTGAAAAAAACATCCGCTCAAGATGAGGACAAGTAGGGAGACTGCTATAATGGGAAAGCGAAAATCTTTCAACATGCTCACGCCTTTTTAACATAAGTTTCTATCTCGCTACGATTCATCCAGTTTCCATGTACCCCAGCGAAAGGTGTCGCACTTCCTATTATAATCCATCCGTTAAAAAGGTAGAGAGGACTCCGCCTTCACTCAACAATGAACCCATAACTTCCTGTGATCAAAATTCCATACTAACATCACTGCTAGTTTGTTTCACCTAGTATCTGTTTCCAACAAATGTTGAACAGCCCATTCAATCCTCTCGAACTGTAAGGGCTTTGCGATGAAATCACGTGCACCTGCCTGGATCGCTTTGATGACAGTGTCGCGTCGTGCAACTGCGGAACAAATAATGATCTTCGCATCCTTATCCAGCTCCATGATTTTTCGGGAAGCAGCCAAACCGTTCATGCCTGGCATGGTAATATCCATCATGACAAGTGACGGTCGATACAAACAATAATTTCTAACAGCCTCTTCCCCTGAATCAGCTTCTGCAACTACCTTAATACCTAATTTCTCAAACATGTTTCGCAGCACGAGTCTCGTAAACGCTGTATCATCAACAATTAAAATGCTATTCATCCAAATTATTTTCTCCTATCTTTTATACCACGACTTTCGAACCGCCATAAGAGGTTTACTATACGCAAAAACGACATAATCTGATCATTTTCTACATTCTACTCGGAACATCTAGACAACTTCTGAACAAGAGAACATCACCAAAAGAAAAAACAGGCACAAAGAACCGCAAACAAAAAAAGCCGAAGCATCTGCTTCGGCTGAATTCACTCTTCTATTCGATTCTCTTTTTCCTACCAAGCTGCAATACAACTATCCGTACGCATATCCGTACCACCGCTCAGCACACCATTTTCATCACGCCAAATGATTTGTCCACGCCCGAAATAATTGCCGAGCTGTGCCCACTTGATTGTATGGCCCCTGCGCTCCAAAGCTTGTGCCAAATGCTCAGGGAAATGACGCTCCAGCTCCACCGTTTTGCCTTCCATCCACTGCCAACGCGGCGCATCAAGTGAGGCTTGTGGGTTGAGGTGAAAGTCGATCGTGTTCATGACCACCTGCACATGTCCTTGTGGCTGCATGAAGCCGCCCATGACGCCGAATGGCCCCACTGCTTTTCCGTCCTTCGTCAAGAAGCCCGGGATAATGGTGTGGAACGTTCTTTTGCCTGGCTCCAAGCAATTGTCATGAGCAGGGTCCAGCGAGAAGTTATGACCGCGGTTTTGCATGGCGATCCCTGTCCCCGGCACAACTACCCCGGAACCAAAACCCATGTAATTGCTTTGGATAAAGGAAACCATGTTGCCCTCACCGTCAGCAGTCGCCAAATAGACCGTGCCGCTCGTTTTCGGCTGACCCGGCTCTGGCGTCAAGGCTTCATGACCAATCAGTGCACGGCGAGTGGCAGCGTATTCCTCAGACAGCAATGCTTCCTTGGAGACTTTCATTTTGCTCTCTTCTGTGATGTATTTCAATCCATCGACAAATGCCAGCTTCATCGCTTCAATTTGCTTGTGATATGTTTCCGTCGTGTCTTTTGCGTCAAAATCAAAGCCCTTCAAAATGTTCAGCGCCATTAGACCGATCATCCCTTGCCCATTCGGCGGGATCTCCCACACGTCATAGCCGCGGTAGTTGACACTGATCGGCTTCACCCATTCCGGCGCATAGGCAGCCAAGTCTTCTTTGCGCAAATAGCCGTCACACTCCCGGGAGAACGCATCGATCTTGTCTGCCAGCTCTCCACGATAGAAGCTCTCTGCATTTGTTTCCGCGATTTGACGCAGCGTCTCAGCATGACCCGGCGACTTCCAGATGTCGCCCGCTTTTGGCACCTTGCCATCTGGCGTAAAGGTGGAGAACCAATGAGCGAACTCTTCCCCTTTGCATTGCTGGGAAAACTTTTTGTGTGCAGCGTTCCAATAATGCGCCAATGTTGGCGATACCGGATAGCCATTTTCCGCATAATCAATCGCTGGCTGCAAAACCTCTGTCAGCGGAAGGCGTCCAAAACGCTCGGACAAGGCGGCCCAGGCAGCAGGAGCTCCTGGTACAGTAACAGGTGTCCAGCCGTAGGTCGGCATTTCTTCCAGACCTTTTGCTTTTAATGCCTCAATGGAGATTCCTTGTGGTGCAGGCCCGCTTGCATTCAGTCCATGCAGCTCGTCTTTGATCCACACGAGGGCAAACGCGTCTCCCCCGATGCCGTTCGAGGTCGGTTCTACTACAGTCAGGCACGCAGCCGTTGCAATCGCAGCATCCACTGCATTTCCGCCCTTTTTCAATATATCGAGACCAGCTTGTGCCGCCAGTGGCTGCGAGGTCGCTACCATGCCGTTCTTGGCAAAAGTCGTCACGCGCTTCGATGCGTATGGGTATTCCATTGCGTCATAATTAACCATGATTCAAGCCTCCTAAATCGTTCGTTTAGCCGATAAGAAAGACCATAAGAGATGCACTGAAGGTCCTTTTGGTTTGAGTCAACATAGTGGAGGAGAAGAAAAAGCACAGTTCTCTCGACACTGACACGCCAGCATCTGGGATTTACTGTCCGTCTCCACTTCCAAAAGGGGACCGTCGAGCCAAAGCCACCCTACGGGCGGAAGTTTCTCAGGGAAGACGTGTTCGACAAGCGGGTCCCCTTTTGGAAGTTCCGACTGGGTAGGCTTAGTCAAGGTCTACGAGCCCTGTGCTTTTTCTTCTTACCAGCTTACGTAAACTTTCCTAGCCGATGAAAACAAACCCGTACACCATCGCTCCCAGAATGACAAAAGCGGGATGGATCTTCCATGTTTCGAGCAGAAGGTAGGATGCCACTGTCAAAATCCCTGTTTGCATCCAGCCGATTCCCTCGACTGCACCCATCAGGAATTGATACGTCATCGTTCCGAGCAAGACAGTAACGACTGGGCGTACCGATTGGGTCATCGCTTTTACCTGTGGAGCACTGCGGAATAAGTTAATAAAACCCATCAATAAGACCATCGCAATCGCTGTCGGAGCAACCGTTGCAAATAATGCGACTACTGCACCCGGTACGCCCGCTACCTGATAGCCAATGTATCCAGCAAGCTTGGTCGCGATTGGGCTGGGCAGTGCATTTCCTACCGCCAGCACTTCTCCGAATTCCTGTACACTCATCCACTGGTAATGGTCAACCACTTCATTTTGGATCAAAGGGATGCTCGGTGGTCCTCCCCCGTACCCCAAAATGTTGGAGATGAAAAAGGCCCAAAATAATTGCAGATAGATCATGCTACTCCCTCCTTGCCGTCCTTGTCCTTGCGCTTGCGGACAGACCAAGTAGAGTAGGCAAATGAAACGGCCAGCGCAATCCCTACGACGATGCCCGGATGCCAATCAAGGAAGAGCAACGCTACGAGTGAGAGGGCGAGGGAAAGGCTCACACCTGCTTTGCTGGACGCTCCCTTCCAGCCCTTTGAAAGGAATTCCCACGTAAGGACGCCTGTCATGACTGCGATTACCGGACCGATTGCCTGGATCATGCCGTATACACCCGGCGCATCCTTCCATTGATAAATGACTTGCAGCAAACCGATCATCACAAGCACGATTGGCATCACTACTGCGATGTTTGCCACCAATGCACCCTTCCAGCCTTTTACCCGATAGCCGATAAAGGCGGCCAGCTTGGTCGCAATGGGCCCTGGAAGAGCGTTGCCTAGCGCCAGATTGTCGGAAAAGTCCTCATCTGTCACCCATTTGTACTTTTTCACGCATTCGGTGTAAAAGAGAGGAACCATCGTAGGTCCTCCCCCAAACCCGAAGATTCCGATGCGGAAAAAGGCGAGAAATAATTGCCAGTAAATCATAGCTGTACCTCCGTCCTTGCCTAGCGGAAAAGTTCGCCCGATTGTACCAAATGACAGGATACCAATTGGCCGTCGCCGATGTCTGACAGACTGGGCACCTGTGTCTTGCAAATCTCGGTCGCATACGGACAACGTGGGTGAAACGTGCAGCCGCTCGGTGGATTTGCGGGACTCGGCAAATCGCCTGTCAACAAGATCCGTTCGCGCTTTTGCCGTGGTTTCGCTACTGGAACAGCCGAGAGCAGCGCCCGTGTATACGGATGACTCGGGTTCTCAAATAGCGTCCGCTTGTCAGCAATTTCTACAATCCGTCCCAAATACATCACCGCGATCCGGTCGCACAAGTGCTTCACGACCGACAAATCATGCGAAATGAACATCAGGGTGAGATTGAATTCTTTTTTCAAATCCTTCAACAAATTGAGTACCTGTGATTGAATCGATACGTCCAATGCAGATACGGGCTCATCGGCAATGATCAGCTTTGGTTTTACGACCAGTGCGCGGGCGATTCCGATCCGCTGCCTCTGTCCGCCGGAAAAATCGTGTGGATGGCGGTTCAGATGTTCTTTTCGCAAGCCAACGACCTGAATAATCTCTTCGATGACTTTTTCCCGCTCTACCTTTGTCCCGATGTTGTGTACCATCAGCGACTCCATCAAAATCTGCTTGATCGTCATCCGTGGATTCAGTGAAGCGTATGGGTCCTGAAAAATCATTTGCAGGTTTCGGCGCATGATGCGCATTTCTTCTTTGGGAAGCTTCGCTAAATCTTTGCCATCAAACCAGACTTCTCCTGCTGTCGGCTCCAAAAGGCGTAGAATCGTTCGGCCCGTCGTAGACTTGCCGCAGCCCGATTCCCCTACAATGCCAAGTGTTTCACCGGGATACACTGTCAAATCAATACCATCGACTGCTTTGACATGTCCCGTCGTCCGCTTCAAAAAGCCACCCTTGATGGGAAAATGCTGTTGCAGCCCTTTTACTTCTAAGAGAGGTGTCGTCATGCCTGTTCTCCCTCCTTCGTATACAGCCAGCAGCGACATTTTTGATTGTCCAGTTGCAAGAGTTCTGGGGGCTTTTCGTGACAAATCGCAATGGCTTGCGAACAGCGCGGGGCAAAACGACAGCCCACTGGCATTTGATAAGGCAAAGGAACTGCTCCCGGAATGGTTTCCAGATATTCGCGCTCTTCGTCCAGCTCAGGAATCGAGTTCATCAGCCCGATCGTATACGGATGCTTTGGATTGTCAAACAGCGTATCGACATCAGTCTCCTCAACGACTTGTCCGGCATACATGACGATAACACGGTCGCACATCTCGGCTACCACACCCAAATCATGTGTAATCAGCATGATGGAGGTTCCGGTCTTCTCTTTTAAATCGCGCATCAAATCAAGAATTTGCGCCTGAATCGTCACATCCAGTGCCGTTGTCGGCTCGTCTGCAATAATCAGCTTCGGATCGCAGGACATCGCCATCGCAATCATTACACGCTGGCGCATCCCTCCTGAGAGCTGATGCGGAAATTCTCCGTAAATCTCTTCGGCACGAGGCATTCCGACTGCTTTTAGCATCGCAATCGCCCGGTCCTTTGCCTCTGCCTTCGTTACCTTGCGATGTAGCATGACTGCTTCCTCAATCTGTTTGCCTACGGTATGCAGCGGATTGAGGGATGTCATTGGCTCTTGAAAAATCATCGCGATTTCATTACCGCGTACACCTTGCATCTCTTTTTCCGACAGCGCAAGCACGTTCTTCCCATTGAAGCGAATCGATCCTTCCGTGCTTCCGTTGGGCGGCAGCAAGCGCATGATCGACAGGCTGGTTACACTCTTCCCACAGCCCGATTCGCCCACGACGCCAAGCGTTTCACCAGCACGGATAAAGAAGTCGACGCCGTCCACGACACTGACGACACCGCTGTCCGTGCGAAAACGGGTTCTCAGTTGCTCCACTTCCAAGATGGTCGTCATCTGCTCCACTCCTTTTCTCCCGTGTAGGGCATTCATTATTTACGTGCGCGTGGGTCCAGAACTTGCTGTAGACCATCCCCCAACAAGTTGAAGCCCAGCACAACTAAGAAGATGGCAATCCCCGGATAAAACGTCGCATAGGGGGCGACGGACATAAGCGTTTGTGCTTGGTTTAGCATGCTGCCCCAGGAGGGAGTCGGCGGCTGTACACCCAATCCGAGATAGGACAAGGATGCTTCTGCGATAATCCCGGATGCCATTGCCAACGTCGCTTGAATCACAATCGGGTTCATGGCGTTCGGCAAAATGTGGCGGAAAATAATGCGTGCATCCTTTACCCCAACCGAACGTGCTGCTTGAATATACTCCATATTTCGAAGGGAAAGAACCTGACCGCGTGTAATCCGTATAAAAGCAGGGGCAAAACCAATCCCAATCGCCAGCATGGCATTCCCGAAGCCTGAACCAAGCACCGCCGAAATCGCCAGAGCCAGAATCAAAAACGGAAAGGCCTGCATCGCATCGACGCTTCGCATGACGATCCACTCATCCCAAAAGCCGCGGTAGTAACCTGACAAGAGTCCAATCGGCACCCCAATCAGCATCGCAATACCAACAGAGATCAGCGCTGCCTGAATGGAGATGCGCGCCCCGTAAACAACACGGGAGAAAATATCCCGACCGAGATCATCGGTCCCAAACAAATGCTCACCATCTGGCGATATCAAAATTTTGTTATAGTCTTGTGCATTGGGGTCGAAGGGTGCGATCAGCGGCGCGAAAATCGCCACCACGATCAATCCGAGGATAATCACCGCTCCGATGACGCCCAAACCATTCCGGAGAAATTTGCCCACGGTTTTCATCACTCACCTGCTCCTTTCCCAGCCTTGATGCGCGGATCAATGACAGCGTACAAAATGTCGACAATCAGGTTTACCAAGACAACGAGAACCGCAGAAACAAGAATGGCTCCTTGAACCGTTACGTAGTCACGTTTGAAGACAGATTCCACAATCAGACGGCCAAAGCCAGGAATCGAAAAAATCGACTCGGTAATCACCAGACCACCCAACAAGCCTGCGATCATCAAACCCGAGGTCGTTACCACTGGAACCATCGCATTTCTCAGCGCATGCCCCAAAATCGTGCGAGCCTCATTCAATCCCTTCGCTTTCGCTGTCCGAATAAAGTCCATGCTCACGACATCGAGCAAAGAAGAACGCAGCATTCGCATCAATACGGCAGATTCCCGCAAGCCCGTTGCCAAACAGGGCAGAATCATGGCCATCAGGTTTTGTGTAGGATTCTCGGAAAACGGTACATAACCAGATGAAGGCAGCCACTGGTTTTCCACGGCAAAGAAAATAATCATCATCATCGCCAGCCAGAAGCTGGGGATACTCATACCGCCTAGCGCAGTAAAAGTACTTGTATAGTCAATCCAGGTCCCACGTCGCACTGCTGCGAGAATTCCCGCAGGAAACGCAATCAGAATCGCTACCAGGAATGTTCCGATCGTCAATTCCACGGTAGCCGGGAGTCTTTGCATTATTAAGTCTGCGACCGGTACACGGTCCGTAATCGATATTCCCAAATCACCCGTTACCACTTTTCCTAACCAGGAAAAATACTGCACCACGATCGGCTGATCCAATCCCAGCTCGGTTCGCAGTGCCCTATAGGCTTCCGGTGTCGCTTCCTCTCCTAAAATGACCCGGGCAGGATCGCCCGGGATCATATGAATCAAAGAGAATGTCATAATCGACACCAGCAGGAGAATCGGGATTGTCAGCAATAGACGCCTGACTATGAACATCATGACAATTCCTCCTTGCTCTTGCTGTTATAGTGTTGCGTTACCTATTGCTTGTCCAAATTGGCTGTACGGATCAAACCGTCTGGGACATACGTAAAGCCGGTTACTTTCTTGTTCATGCCAATCAGTACATATTGGTGGTACATGTAGGCATAGCCCGCTTCTTCTTGCAGCAATGTGGCAGCTTCGTCATACAGCGCCTTACGTTTTGTTTCGTCCAGCTCACCACGTGCTTTGATGACCAGTTCATCCAGCTTCGGAATGGAAATGCGGCCATCGTTGTTTGATGTATCCGTTACGACGAAGTCATGGAAGTTTTGGTCAGGGTCCTGACGTCCAGACCAACCCAATTGCATCGCTTCAAATTCGCCTTTATCGCCTGTTTCGATCAATTGTCCATATTCCAATTTTTCCAATGTCACGTTGATGTTGTGTTGTTTCAGCATGTTTTGCAATACCGCACCCAGTTGCTCATTCTCCGGAGAAGTAGAGATGTACAGCTTGAAGTTAAATCCGTTTGGTTGACCGCCCTTCGCGAGCAAATCCTTGATTTCCGCTGCATCCGGCGGCTTCGGTGTGTTCAGTGCTTCATTGAAAGCCAGACTGCCTTTTGTAAATGCTGTGCGAGCTGGTGCCGCATAGCCGTTAAACAGTACTTTTACCAGGGCTTCACGGTCAATAGCACGATCCACAGCCTGACGGAGATACTTGTTGTCAAACGGCGGGCGAGAGTTGTTCAAGTAAAGACCTTGGTAACCCATGCCGGATTCCGCAACCAATTGCAGGTTCGCATCGCCCTTGATGGCAGGGATTTCTTTTACAGGGGTATCATCGATGATATCCAGCATGCCGGAGCGCAGATTTTGTACTTTCGCTGTTCCATTCGTGAATACTTTGTAGTTCACTTCATCGATCTTCACTTGACCATTCCAGTAGTTTTCATTTTTCTTCAGCGTCACGTGGTCGCCTTTTACTTGCTCTACAAATACGTATGGGCCTGTACCAACCGGATGATTGAGGTATTGATCGCCATGTTCCTTCACTGCTTTTGGCGATACCATAATGCCCGAACGGTCAGTCAATACGGACAAGAATGGAGCGAAAGGCTCTTTCATCTGGATTTTTACGGTATGCTTGTCCACTACGGCAACCGAATCTACGAATTTCAATTCGCCTTTCCGGCGAGACTTCTCATCGTTCATGTTGCGCTCGAAGTTGAATTTCACGGCCTCAGCGTCAAACTCGGTGCCATCGTGGAATTTCACGCCTTGCTTTAGCTTCAATGTATAGGTCTTGCCGTCTGGCGTTACTTCATGCGATTCCGCCAGCATTGGCACTATTTTTCCTTCTGAGTCGATATCAAACAGCTTGTCATAGAGGCTCACGTATACTTGACGGTCGTACAGCGAAGTCGAAGTGTTTGGGTCCATTGATGGCGGGTCTGCCTTTAACCCAATATTCAGTACTTTTTTGCCGGAGGCTGGTGCTGTTGTTGCGGCTTTGCCGTTATCTGTAGTCGCACTATTTCCTCCTCCACAGCCTGTTACCAATAAAACTGTCCCCAGAACAGCACTGAGCATCGCTTTGCTCACTTTGGTCGAAAACATAGGATGACCCCTTTTCTCTCATATTTTCTCTAGTCTCTTCTCAGAATCGTTCGTCATTCATTTCATCATCCCAGCGGATTTTCGTCCGATGGCATTCCCCCTTCCAAGGTCACTCGTGCTTAACGGATAAAGTTATACTTGGACTTCAGTATTTTCAGTTCGTTAATGACATTCGTTTTGGAGATACCAGGAATTTTGTGTAGCTTTTTGAGTAAAAATTGCGATAATTCTTCGTTACTTGTTACGAGCACCTGTGTGAAAAGCTGATATTCACCAGAAGTGAGTACGATGAGCCTGATCTCTACGGTTTCCGTTAACGCAGCAACCACATCGTCCAGCTTTTCCGCATCCACAGCCACTTGAATCATCGCCTGTACGTGAAACCCTGCCTTGACTGGATTGACAATACCGACCAGACTCAGGGCGCCTTCGTCCTGCAATTGCTGAACGCGCATGCGGATCGTCTTTTCCGTGACCCCGAGGTCCTTCGCAATCTGTGTAAACGGCAAGCGCGCATTTCCTTGCAAGGCCCGAATGATCCCATAGTCGATGTCATCTAAATCAGGATAAAGTGATCTTCGAAAAGTTTCTTCCATATAAACACACCTTTATTCGTCTTTTTTCAGCATAATCCAACCTTATTACAGCTATATTTTATGAAAATAGGTCGAATTCCATAATGATTGTTGTTACTATAATACGATTTTCGACATAGTGCAATACCTTTATCTGAAAATTTCATTTTGAAAGCATTTTCATTTTATTTTTTTCTTTCCATCTATTCTTGCTATAAATAAAACGAAGAAAAAGAGCCTACTCCACACAGGAGAGGCTCTTTATTAATATTCGATACGGTCCTGAGATTGAGACCATGCTTCAAATGGACTCTGTCTATTCGCAAGATTGATTCTCTGAAAAGGAATGCTGCGCTCCTCATGAGGGAGAACTATCTGCTCATAAATAAACTGATCATCAAAACCGACATGCGCCGCATCTTCTTTCGTGCAAGCGTAATAGACATTGCGCGGTCTGGCCCAATAGATGGCTCCCAGACACATCGGACACGGCTCACAGCTCGTATACAGGTCACAATCGTTTAACTGAAAGGTTTGGAGATGACGACATGCTTCCCGAATTGCTTGAATTTCAGCATGTGCCGTAGGGTCATTACTCGTCGTCACTTCATTGCGCCCTCGCCCGATAATCTGCCCCTCCTTCACGACAATGGCTCCAAACGGTCCGCCTATTTTATCACGTACATTTTCAAACGCAATCTGTACGGCTTGACCCATCCATGCCTCTTGTTCCATCCGCCTGCCCCCTCGCATCCGTCTCCTTTTATCCTATGTCCATGCGCATCTGGACATGATGGAAAAGTCATTAGCGGTTCATTGATTGCTTTAAATGGAACAAGTAACGGTTTCGAATGATCCAGAAATACACACCTTGAACAACAACGAAGCTGCATAGGACAATCGCGGTCGGTTTGACCACAGACGCGACAAGAATTAGCTTCAACAAGCTTTGCAGGGAAACGAACGCCACCATGCTGTGAATAATGGCTACCACAATCGGCACGAAGAACAACAGGGCAACCTGGGTCGTGACGATCCGCGTCAATTCCGCATCCGTGAGTCCAATCTTGGAAAGCGCTCCATAATGCCGCTTGTCGTATTCCAGATCCGTGTACAGACGGAAATAGAGAAAGCTTGCTGCGGCTACAAAGAACAACACGCCCACAAACAATCCGATAAAGAGTCCCATATTCGCCATTTGTTTCATGGTGTGGTAGTAGGGCGCACGAGCTGAAAACGAATAATTTTCTTCGAAATGAGGAATATCTTCCTGAAGCTTGAGACTAAGATCCTGCGTTTCCTTCCATCTTGGCACCTCGTAAACAAAGCGCTTTTCTTCCTTCATTTTCGGAAGCTGGTCATACACCTGATTCGGTACGACAACCAATCGCTCAAATTCAATCCCTCTGATCAATGGAGTCATATTCGTATCTGTTTTGACTGCGAGCTGTGCCTTCCCCACTTGCAGCGTTTTGCTCGCTACCGAATCACCAATCCAATTGAGCAGTACGAAGGCCTCTTTATTCGTCATTTCGAGTACAGTCGAATTGGATGCTACCGCCAGCCGATTGTAGTCAGACAGCTTGACTACTCCGACCCTTTCCTCCTGAACCATATCTGGCAAAACTCGCATTGCCACTTGATATTTTTCGAAGGAAAAGCCACTTTGCTGCAAGCTCGTTTCGATTAACGCCAGATGCTGCGCTCTCTCCGCATCGCTTTGTTTGGACTGGTATTCAAACGCAAACGGATGTGTTTTCATCACCGTGATCTGAATCGATCCAGCCAAAGCTGCCAGCGTGCCAATCGCACAAAAAGCAACGGTAGAGACGATGCTGACCAAAAAGAACATCCGTGCATTATCCTTCATCCGATAGGCCAGATCAGAGAGCGTCAGGAGATTCGTACCTTTCCAATAGAAAACGCGACGCTTCTTCAGAAAATCGATGAAGATGACGCTTAACTGAGTAAACAACAGATACGTTCCTACAGTCGTCAGCGCAATGACCGGAAGCATCAGCACGAGCACATTCACGCCATCAGCCGTGAGGGCTAAGGCATAGCTCATTCCCAACAAAGCTACTGCGACCAGAGACAGCACTAACGATGCCCTCGGCTCACGCTTAGGCCGACCACTTCCTTGCAACAGATCCAACAGACTACGGCTTCGCAGCACGAGGACGGTAAACAGTGAAATGGCTGCATACAAGATGAGAAACGCCACCACTGTCAAACCGATCGCTTTCCACGGGAAGTAAAACCCGAGTGCTTTTACATCCAGCAAAAATCCGGCGAATTGGAAAAACAGCTTGGCGAGAACCAACCCAAGCCCAATCCCGATGGCAATCGAGACAATCCCAATCAGCATGTTTTCCATAAATATCAGCGTATTCCGCTGTAGCGGTGTCATGCCCTGGATAAAAAGGATGCCGAACTCCTTCTCCCTCTTTTTCAGGAAAGCTCCAACACAGTAAAAGAGAAAAAAGAAGGAGAACAGAAAAATGACGTACTCAGCCGCCATCATCCCAGTGGCTACGGATTCATGGATCTCCTGTCCGATAATTTCCGGATGAAAAATGAACATCGCATAAACGAAAAAGATTAAGACAGAAAAAACGCTACTCATGAAAAACGCAGCGTACATCCGTTTATTTCGTACAACGTTATTACACGCGAATTGTCGAAAGGTCATAGGTGTTCCCTCCCAAAAACGACAATGAGTCAATAATTTTCTGGAAGAATACCTGTCGACTCTCACCACGATACATCTCGTTATGGAGCTGTCCGTCTTTAATAAAAATCACCCGATGGCAATAGCTGGCCGCCAAAGCATCATGCGTCACCATCATCATGGTGGTATTGTCCCTCTTATTGATCGCTTCCAGTGTCTCCATCACATTGCGTGAAGACTTGGAATCAAGATTTCCTGTCGGCTCGTCAGCGAGCAAAAGCGATGGGGAATGAATGATCGCCCTGGCAATTGCCGTCCGTTGGCGTTGTCCCCCAGATACCTCGAAGGTCCGCTTTTCCAAAATGTCCTGAATCCCTAGCTTCTCTGCAACACTTTGCAGCTTTTCTTCCATGACCGATACTTTCTCATTGTCCAGCGTCAGTGGCAACACGATATTTTCCCCAATCGTCAACGTGTCCAAGAGATTGAAATCTTGGAACACAAAACCGAGCTCACGGCGACGAAACAGGGCTAGTTTATCTTTTTTTAAATGATGCGGATTCGTACCGTTCAAAAGAACCGCACCAGAGGTTGGTGTATCAATGGTGGAGATCATGTTTAATAGCGTAGTCTTGCCACTGCCTGAGGGGCCCATAATACCGACGAATTCGCCCTTGCGAATCGAAAAATCGATATCGGTCAGCGCGCGGTAGGTTACCTTGCCCCCGTATATTTTACTTAAGCTATTTACAGCAAGCATTTCCATGCGCCATTCCCCTTTCTTGCACTTTCAAATTCGTCTTTTCAGCACCGAGAAAGAGGAGAGAACCTGCAAAAGGAGGAGCAGAGTGTAGGAATCTACATGAGCACCGGACTTTAAAGGTGAACACCTCTTTCGATGTCGAATCAGCTTTCTTAATTACTTCGTGATCAAAAGACGACTTTTTGAACTACCTCTTCAACTATACGAAAGTGCGCATAGTGCAACTATCGAATTAACTTTCAGCTATCTTACTTTCTTGTAAGGTTGGGACGACGGCAGACAAGACAATACGTACGGTTGTCCCCTCGCCCACTTCTGATTCCATTTCCACCCCATGATGGAGCCGCCCGCAAATTTCTTTCACCAAGTACAGCCCCATCCCGGTGGATTCAGGGTATTTGCGCCCGTTTTCTCCTGTAAAATACGGCTTGAACACGCGACGAATATCTTCGCTAGGGATCCCGATTCCATAATCCTGCACTTCCAGTATGGCATGTGCTCCGCGTTCATACGCACGAATGGTGACCTTGTTGCTTTTCCCTGCTGAATAACGAACGGCATTCGTCAACAATTGGTTGAGGACAAAAGCAAGCCACTTATCGTCCGATTCCACTCGCCAACTTTCATCCACTTTTACCTCAGGATACACCTGGTTGCGAATAAACAGCCGCTTGTTTTCAGCCAACACATTCTGCACCAAAGAACGCAGCGTTACGGGCTCAATCAGGAAGTCCTGTTCAAAACGGTCGAGGCGAGCTATGTACAAAACGGTTTCCAGTCCACGCTTGATCCGGTCCACTTCTTCACGGACGCTTTCGGCTGTTGGATCGTCTTCATTTTGCAGCAACAGATGAATAACCGAAATCGGCGTCTTCATCTGATGAACCCACTGCTGAATAAACGTCGTATGGTCCCGTTGCTTGTTTTCGTAGGCATGAAGCTGTTCTTTGTAGAGTCGGTATTGCTCCTGACTGATGTCATCCATCGCGCGGCACAACGGTGAATTCCCGTATGTCTGGGTCAGCTCCTCTAATGACTCTACCGGCTTGCTCAGTCGCTGATAGATTGCGCGGTGAGACAAATAACGGATGGCGAGAAAAGCCCCCGCGAAAAAAACAGATAAAAACATGACGTAGATCATCAATGATTCATTCCAGTACCCATCCATCGCAAAAATCATAATCAATAAGATCAATTGGACGAGAAAAAACGCTGCGAATGGCCATTGATCTCGAAGGAACAGCTTCATTGCCCTTCCTCCCAAGTCGCACGTAGGCGATATCCAGAACCGCGAACTGTCTCGACAGCTCCCTCTAAGCCCAAGTCCTTTAGCTTGCCGCGCACGCGTGTGATGTAGACATTCAGCGTGTTTTCATCGACAAACTGTTCATCCCACAGCTTTTCTAGCAATCGCTCACGGCTGACGACACGTGGATGTTGATTCATCAAGGCTTCGAGCAGTAACGCTTCCTTTTTGCTCAGCTCGATTTTGGTATCGTACATGGACAGCTCCATTCGCTCCAAAAACAGCTTGAGCCCCGCTACCTCAACTGTACGCTCCCCTTCTTGCGGAGCATATTGTCCGTAAGCACGGCGTAGCTGACTGCGGATTTTGGCCAAGACCACATCGTAGTCAAACGGCTTTGTGATATAGTCATCAGCCCCATTTTCCAAGGCCATCACCTGGTCCATTTTACTTTCTCGTGCTGAGATGAACAGGATCGGGCAGTTGGACTCTTGGCGCATTTGCCGGCACCAATAAAATCCATCAAATTTCGGTAGATTCACATCCAACAGAACCAGATCAGGACGACCTTGGGTAAATACCTCCATGACTCTATCGAAATGTTCAACATTGACTGTTTGAAATCCGTATTTTTCCAGTTGTTCTTGCAGCAGCTGGTTGATTTTCGGGTCGTCTTCTACAATCATAATTGTGGACATCACTCATACTCCTCTCGTCTTGAGTCTCCTCCATTTTATTCTTTACTATACCATTAGAAAACTAGACTACGCCAAGCCTTTGGCGTTTCTCTTACTTTGATGTCTATTGAAAAAGCGGCTTGTACGTTGCTGTTGTGGAGGAGAGGAAACAGGAGAAAACGCTTAGCTTCTAGGGCCACCCCCTGTGGGACCCTCTGCACGACTCCATGCAAAAAGTGAAACCGCGTCCAAAGTTGTCCTTTCAGGATGTGTTTCAGAGGTGGACGCTTAAGGGCATGTTTCGCTTTTTGCATTGCGTCTCGGTCGGTGTCCCTAAGATCTTCGCTTATTTCTCCTGTTTCCTCTACGAGCTTTCCGTGTGATCCGATTTAAATGCCTTAATAGATTGAAGAATGCCATCAGTAACGCCAGAGAAGAATATTTCCAGGCGTAGCGACTTGTGGAGTCCTACTGAGCGGAGATGGGATTCGCGGGCAAAAGAAACGCAACCGTGCCCGTGCTACGAAGCGGCTACCACTTTTGCGTTTCCCCGCGAATCCCTTCGGAGCGGACAGTCTTGACCCACAGCAGGACGAAGCCCGGAGCCTAGCATGGAAATATTCTTCTCTTCACTACAGCTCCTCAATAGAAAAAAGGGTAGGACTGTTGTCCCCCCTTTATGCTTGATTCTCCATCAATTGCTGTAGCTTCTTAATCCCACGGAAGTGCAGGATTTTCACCGAAGCCTCTGTCTTACCCAAAATTTCCGCGATCTCATTCATTCGCAAATCTCCGAGATAGCGCAGGGCGATCACATTGCGCTGATCCTTTGTCAGCGTGTGCACCTTATCCCACAAGCCCTCGGTTGTCTCCTGATTCAGAAGGCACTCCTCCGGCAGCTTATCTGTTGCGACCATATTGCTAAATGTGTCCTGATCTACCGGACTCTCCCGCTTCTTGCGCATATAGTCAATCAAAGCATTGTGCGCAATTCGGAAAATCCAGGCGCCAAAAGGATGGCGGCCATCGTACTGCTCAAGCTTGGAGTACACCTTGATAAACACAGTCGTTGTCAGGTCTTCCACATCCCAGACGTTTTTTACCCGGTAGCGGAAATAGCGATATATTTTAGCAGAGTAATCTTCGTAAATTTGTTGGTGACTTAATTTTGGATACATGATTGCTGTTGACATAATCGATCTCCCGTTTCGTGATCCGTATGAATTGATTTCATTGTACGCTCGAAACGAAGCAGGAACCATCGAGTTATATTTCAGGAAGCTTACACTTTTGTAAGGTACTTATGGGCTCGTTGTAAGCTCGCACAAGTAGGTACGGAAGAGGTTTCATTTCGGTTACAACTTTCAAAAGAAATCTTTAAAAATTTCTTAAGGAATTTTTTAAGTTGTCTTCAAAACCGTTTTTGGTGGGGGGAGTAGACTGATACTTTCACATCCGTTAACTCAGTTATCAATGATATTCATAACCTTTTGCTAATGAAAAGATATGGGTATCAGTCAGTTCTCCTGAGTCATGTCGGTTCACATTGCGTAAAGTACCCTCCAACGTAAAACCTGCCTTCTTAGCTACAGCTATACTTGCGTTATTCCGAGTATCACAGCGAATTTCAAGGCGGTTAGCTTCCAACTCTGAAATGGTAAAGGCAACGACACCTTTTACTGCCTCTGTCATTAGACCCTCACCAGTACGCGATGTGCGTAGCCAATATCCAATTTCAAATTTGCGTACATACCAATCAAAGCGATGGAGCCCACTACTGCCCACAAACTGCCCTGTATTCTTTTCGAATATATGTAGCACTAAGTCTGTGCGCTCTAGAAAATTGAGCCTGGCCTTACGCACGTAGGCTTCCGAATCGTCAATAGATGGGAGGTTTTTTACAAACGGAAGCCAGGGGCGCATCTCATTTACACTCTCACGTATGGCTTCATTTACAAATTGACCATCCCCCCATTGCGGTGCTCTAATCAATAATCGCTGAGTTTCAAAATGTTCCGGAAAAGAGAGCAGTAGTGGATTCATATTAGTCCTCCTTCTATCGGTATGAGTTTCCAATAATAGTAGCCGCTTGACCGCTCATTGACAATTGAAGGTAGTCTTGAATTCACTGTCAAGCTTTTTACAAAAAGCTGCGCTTCTCCCCCACCGAGGCTACTATATAAAAAGAAACGCCCCCGAAATAATTCGAGGGCACTTGCATTTAAATCAATCCGAGACGTTGGAAAATCGTATCCACATGCTTCAGGTGGTAACGGTAATCAAAGCACTCATCCAGCTCTTCCTTGGACAGTGTAGAGCTGACCGTTGCATCCTCCTCGACGATCGCACGGAAGGAACGTTGCTCTTCCCAAGCCTGCATCGCACGAGGCTGTACTGTATCATAGGCTTGCTCGCGGCTCATGCCTTTTTCGATCAGCTTGAGCATCACTTGCTGCGAGTAGATCAATCCAAAGGTACGGTCCATATTGCGCTTCATGTTCTCAGGGAATACCGTCAAGTTTTTCACGATGTTCATGAAACGGCGCAGCATATAGTTCAACGCTTGCGTCGCATCTGGCAAAATCACGCGCTCCGCAGAGGAGTGCGAAATATCCCGCTCATGCCAGAGGGAAACATTTTCATAAGAAGTGAGCATGTGACCGCGAATAACACGAGCCAGACCGCAAATGTTTTCGCTGCCGATTGGGTTGCGCTTGTGCGGCATTGCAGAAGAACCTTTTTGTCCTTTGGCAAAGGCTTCTTCCACCTCGCGCATTTCACTCTTTTGCAGACCACGAATTTCTGTCGCAAATTTCTCCAAAGATGTTGCGATCAATGCCAATGTTGCCATGTACTCGGCGTGGCGATCACGCTGTAAGGTTTGGGTCGAGATAGGCGCTGCCGACAGTCCCAGCTTCTCGCACACGTATGCTTCCACGAACGGATCGATGTTTGCGTATGTTCCTACTGCGCCAGAGATTTTCCCGTACGCCACTTCTTTTTTCGCAGCCTGAAAACGCGCCAGGTTGCGCTTCATTTCTTCATGCCACAGGGCCAGCTTCAAGCCAAAAGTCGTAGGCTCCGCATGCACACCATGCGTTCTGCCCATGCAAACCGTATCCTTGTGCTCACGAGCTTTGTCTGCCAAAATCTCGATGAAGTCTTCGATATCCTTCTCCAAAATCTCGTTCGCCTGACGCAGCAGGTAAGACAGCGCAGTATCCACCACATCTGTAGAAGTTAGTCCGTAATGCACCCACTTCTTTTCTTCGCCCAAGGTCTCCGATACCGCACGGGTAAACGCCACCACATCATGGCGTGTCTCTTCTTCGATCTCATAGATTCTGTTCATGTCAAAAGTAGCTTTTTCCCACAGCTTTTTCACGTCTTCCTCAGGAATGACGCCCAGCTTGGACCATGCTTCACACGCGAGAATTTCTACTTCCAGCCACGCTTTGAATTTGTTTTCTTCCGTCCAAATGGCGCGCATTTCCGGTCGGGAGTAACGTTCGATCATGATAATACCTCCGATGTATTCGTCCAGATTTTCAGCTCATCAATCAGGGTGAGCGCTTCTTCTACAGTAGGGGCGAGCACATTGATATGCCCCATTTTTCGCTTGGCCTTGCTCTCTGCTTTTCCGTACAAATGGAGCTTGGCTGTGTGCGGCAGCTTGTCGATCTGATCGATCACAGGCTGTAGATGCTCTCCCAAAATATTAACCATCACAACGCTCGAGAGCAACTCTGTAGATCCCAAAGGCAGATTACAAACCGCCCGAACATGCTGCTCAAACTGCGAGGTGACACAAGCATCCATGGTAAAATGCCCAGAGTTATGCGGTCGAGGTGCCAATTCATTCACATACAACTGACCATCTTCGGTCAAAAACAGCTCAACGGCAATGAGTCCGATCACATCCAGCTTTTCTACAATCGTGCGAGCAATTTCTTCCGCACGGGCTGCTACTTCAGCCGAAATACGAGCGGGTACGATGCTCAGGTGCAGGATGTTTTCCTGATGAATATTTTCTGACACAGGAAAAACAGCCAGTTCTCCCGCAGGATTGCGTGCAGCAATAACAGACAGCTCCATTTGGAATGGTACAAATTGTTCCACGATCAGCTCTGTACCTGCTTTGGACAACGTTTCATACGCCTCCGCCAGCTCAGCCTCGCTTCTCAATACCCATTGTCCTTTACCGTCATACCCGCCAGTTGCCGTCTTCATAACAGCAGGCAGTCCCAGTTCACGCACGGCGTCCTGCAAATCCTCCAGGCTATTCACGACACAAAACGGAGCAACAGGGATGCCGATCTCGCGAATGGCGGTCTTTTCCCGAATCCGGTTTTGGGTGATACGCAAAAGGCGGCTTCCCTGCGGTACGTAAGCGCGGCTCTCTAACACTTCAGCGACCTGCGCATCCACATTTTCAAATTCATAAGAGATGACATCACTGACCGAGGCAAGCTGCATCGCTGCTTCTACATCATCGTAGCTGGCAACAATTTGCCGATCTGCCGTTTGGCCGCATGGTGCGTCTGCTGTCGGGTCCATTGTGACAAAACGGTAGCCCATAGCTCGTCCCGCAAGAGCAATCATCCGTCCAAGCTGTCCTCCACCGAGTAATCCTAGGGTCGATCCTGGTTTGATTTGCTTACGGTCTTTGGTTGTCATTCGAGTTCACTAGCCTCCAGCACCTTATTGCATACATCATCACGTCTTTGCACGAACCGCTCTTGTACGTCTGGATATTTGATCCCCAAAATTTGCGCAGCCAATAGCCCTGCATTGATGGCTCCAGCTTTTCCGATCGCAACTGTCGCTACAGGCACGCCACCTGGCATTTGCACAATCGACAAAAGCGAGTCGAGACCATTCAAGTTGGATGATTTCACCGGGACACCAATAACAGGCAACTCTGTCTTGGCCGCTACCATTCCTGGCAAATGAGCTGCCCCGCCAGCACCCGCAATAATGACTTCCAAACCGCGGCTTTTCGCGGTCTCGGCATACGTAAACATCAAGTCTGGCGTTCTGTGTGCAGACACGACCTTCTTTTCGTACGGTACCTGCAATTCGTCCAAGATTGCGCAAGCTTCCTTCATTGTTTCCCAGTCTGACGTACTACCCATAATGACTCCTACCAAAGGCTGTAGCATGAACCATTCGCCCCCTACGTTTTGTAACATCAGAAGAAAACCCAACCGACTAACGGCTTTTCGCGCCGCTCTCATCGCCTGGGCTATTCGAACTCGTTTTCACTCAACGTATTCAGTGTAGCAGGGAGAAAGTTTGCCTGTCAACCTCGTTTCCGAACATTTAAAAATGAGAGATCAAAAATTATTCGTGTTTGCCTTTTTCTACCCAATTGCTTGCCGCTTCGGCTTTCTCTAGCTCAACCCGAAGCCAATAATCCAAATAGGGACTGGCATCCGCCCCCGCAGTTGCAGTCAATAGCGCTGTAATTTGCTCCCCATTCGCCTGCTTGTATTGATGATCCCGTACATATTGACGCAACACCTGATGCAGTCGTTCGACTCCCCATTCTTCTTTCAAGTTCCACCACATGGCACCCGCTCGCCCGTAGACGAGGTCATTGTAGCTCCTCCAGTCTGGAAAAGCCTCCACGGACGACTTCGCTGTGACTCCTTGGTTCGCATATCCTTCCGCTGCACGTGCTTGGCCTAGGCGCATCTGAATATACGCTTGTGAACGTGCGAGGGACTTTTGCTGTAAAAATACCATCGTCGCATAATCCGTCAGTCCCTCATCCAGCCAAGCCTCTCGCACCTCATCGTTTCCGACCAACCCGTAAAACCACTGATGTGCCGTTTCGTGCGCTACGACCGCTTCCCCCATGCCATCGCTCCGCTCAAAATACTCCTGGGCAATAAAAACGAGGCTCGGGTACTCCATCCCGCCAAAGAAGCCGCCTGTTTTGACAACATCATATTCCTTATACGGATACACCCCGAACTGTTTTCCGTAATAATCGAGTGACTCCCTGGCAGTCTCATGTATTCGTTCTACGTTTTGCGGGTCATCACTTTTCTGCACCCACGTACGTACGATGGTTTCTCCGACCTTGCCAGATATGGGCTGGTACGTTTCGTCCATAACGACAAGGGCAAAATCCCGAACGTTCCAGGCGTCCACCTCATAGATTTTTAGCCGTTGCGGTCTCGTCTCGGTGATGACAGCCACGCTCTCCAATCCACTCGTAGCAAGCTGGTACCCCTCTGATAATTGCACACGCAAATGATAATTCGCCACATCCGAGTAAAAAGGATCGCCAATCGCGGAATAAGGATCGAGCCGCCAGCCTCCTGCATCCTTTACCGCCAGGATTGGGAGCCAGTTGCCCAGCCACATCGCATGATCATGGTAAGACATTCGCCCGTTGTTATAAGGAACCTCGAGCTGAAAATTCATCTCCACTACCGTCTCAGCAGACGATGTTCTTGCAGGAAGGGGCACTTGTAAAAGCGTTTTGGTCTTTCCTGCATACTGTACGCCGACACTTTTTCCGTTTACCCGTACTTCGCTTATCTTGATACCACCGGGCTCACGCTGTTTGCCCAGCACAACCTCCCAGTTCTCTCCACTGAGAGCAGCATTCGCAGAAAAAGCATTGGGATATAAATGAAAAAAAGCTTGGTCATCTTGTGGGACAAAGCGAGCCGTCAGCATGCCTTTCACCACGTGCTTGTTCATATCGATTTGTACGTCGGCCTTGTAAGTGACTGCAGCCTGCCTTTGACCAATCGGCACAATCTCCTGAGCATCTAAGCCTGCCTGCCCTGTCCAAGGACGAATGGTCAATAATACAGTCAAAACGACTCCTACTGCCACGATGACCACCCAATGCTTCCGCCACATCGTAATCCCCTGCCTTCGATTACTTCTTCTGATGCTTGAGACGTTGGCGCTCCAGCCAGGCTGCTGCCTGTTCCTGCTGGGACATGTCTACTTTCAACCAATAATCCAAGAAAGCACTCGCATCTTCTCCTGCCATCTCAGATAGAAAGGCTTCCCAATCCTTTCCGGTCACAACCTGATAACGGTACTTCTCAACAAACTGCTTCAAAACGTCATGTACCCTTTCTTCCCCCCACGCTCCCTGCAATAGCCACAGCATCGAGGACGGTCGGGAATAGACGAGATCGCTATAACTCTGATTATCTGGGAATGCTGACAGCGCTTGCCAAGGACGCAGTTCCTCTGCCACGTAATACTGAACAGAGGTGCCCTGCTCCAGCCGTCTGCGCACCCGTTCTGCTCCCAACAGCGGGTCTTGCTGAGATAAGTACGAGAGTGTCACGTACTCCGTGAATCCCTCATCCAGCCACGCTTCCTTTACCTGATTATTTCCGAGCAAGCCGTAAAACCACTGATGTGCCGTCTCATGGACAACCGTGACGATACCTGTTTCTTCCCCGGAAAAGAAATGACGCCCATCGAGAAAGACCAATGCTGGGTACTCCATTCCATTAATCGCGCCACCAGTCCTTACCACATCGTATTCGGGATATGGATAGGCACCCAATTGATCATGAAAATAGGCGAGAGACTTCACTGCTGCTTCATGAATCTGCTCAGCAGTTGCCGGATCATCTGTTTTCCGCCACCATGTTCGGACGGCTGTTTCTCCCACTTTCGTTTCCCTTCGCTGATAGGAGGCATCCATAACGACCAGGGCAAAATCCCTCACGTTTTCTGCACCGAGCTGTATTGTCTTTTCTCCCTCACGAGCAGATACCTGCTTCGCAGCCCTGTCTGGCGCCGTGCTCGCCAATTGATAGTCTTTTGGCAGCGTCACGCTCACTTCATAATCTGCGCTCTCACTGTAAAATGGATCACCGACAGGCTCGTACGGATCGAGATGCCATCCTTCTTTGTCGTACACCGCAAGAACCGGAAGCCAGTTCCCCAGCCAGATCGATTGGTCATCGTACGACATCCTGCCGTCGTTTCGCGGAAGAGTCATCTCGAACTCCAACACAATCTTTCGTGGGCCCGTCTGTCCTTCTAGAGGCACTTCGAGGATGTTCAGGTCGTTCGTCTTTTTACCGACAACCGCTACTCCATCGACCAAGAGCTTTTTATTAGTGTATGAGCCAGGCATTGGGGCATTGCCTAAAAGTTCCTCCCATAGCATGCCTTGATGCTCTTCTGTAAATACGTTCGGGTAAAGATGGAGATAGGCACGAGTAGGGTCTTTTGGCCAAAAGGTAATCGTTACGGTTCCTGCTACTTCTTTCTTGATAGGATCAATTCGCACATCAGCCTGATAGAGTGGTTTACGCGTAAGCGCAGTACCCTCCTCAGCATTTACAGGCAACATCCACGTCAAAAACAATAAGCTACAACCGGCCATTGAGACCCATTTCTTCACGCCATCTCCCCCTTTTCTCTACTGTACAAAAAATGGAAGAAAAAGACTATCTTTCCGCTTTACCCTGATAGCTTGTCGGACAGCCACTTTTCAACCAACTCCAAAGGAACCGGCTGTTCCGTTCCCTCTCGCATATCTCGGACGACGACCTGCCCACTGTTCACTTCGTTTTCCCCATAGATCAAGGCAAAAGCAAAGCCTTCTTTGTTTGCATAATCGAGTGCTTTTTTCAGCCGTCTACCAGTCAGCTCCAGCTCGACTCTGATGCCGCTCTCGCGCAATCGATTGGCCAAGCCGAGACTGGATGCTTCTGTCCCGAGGGGAATGACGAATACATCGGCAGCTCTCTGCTCCTCCGTATTGCGATTTGCCAACGCTGCAAGAATGACATCCAAGCCAAACGAAATCCCTACAGCGGGATACTCTCTTCCATCATCCAAAAGCCGACCGATAATCTGATCGTAACGTCCCCCACTGCCGATACTGGACGTAATACTTCCATCCTGCAAAAAGATCTCATACACAATCCCTGTATAGATCCCTAAGCCTCTTGCTAAAAATGGCGAGAAACGAAGCTCCCCACCCACACCCGCTCCTTTTATATAGGCAAGCATATCGCGCAGCTCCCGAATCCCTTCCTGAACAAGCGGGGATGAAAAACGCTCTGCCAACAGATCCAGGGTAATCACACCTTCGTGCAAGAAAGATGTAATCGCCAAAACGAGTGACTCCTCGACGTTTCGCTCTCGCAAATCATCACGCACTCCGTCCACGCCGATTTTCTCGAGCTTATCCAGCGACAGCATGACATCCCCAGCCCGCTCTACGGGAACTCCCAGCTCCTGAAGCACCCCAGATAACAGCTTGCGGTTGTTGACCTCAATGTACACGTCGAGCCCCAGCCGCTTGAATGCCTCAAACCCCATACTGAGCAATTCTGCTTCAGCCAGCACCGACGTCGTTCCCACGATATCGACATCGCATTGAATAAATTCGCGCAAGCGCCCGGTTTTTACTGGACCGTCCCGAAATACTTTTCCAATCTCATACCGCTTGAACGGCATCCGCATCTCAGGATTCATGCCCACCACCTTCGTCAACGGTACGGTCAAATCGTAGCGTAGCCCAAGCTCTCTATCTCCTTGATCGCTCAAGCGATACACTTCCTTCAAGATTTCATCCCCGCCACCGTACTTGGATGCCAGCAATTCGTAGTGCTGTAGCATAGGCGTCTCCAACGGTTTGCAGCCGTATGTCTCGAATACTGCTTCGAGCGTCCGTCGAATCCAGTTTCGTTGCATTTGCTCCTGCGGCATGAAATCTTTGGTGCCTTTTACCGTTTTTAATACTTCGTTCTCCATGAATAACACCCTTTCTTTTTTCAGATAAAGAAAACCAAAAAAGCCATGCAAGGCAACTTCCTGCCCGCATGGCTTCCTAAATACACCACCGCAGGCACGAAGCACAAGAAGCGCTTGCACCTGCGGAAAAATTTCCGAAGATACAAACGCTCTACGTGTGGTGATGCTGTTGAAGGAACATGTTGAGACCTGTCATGGGAATCGGTCCATCCTTCCGTGAAAAAAGATTTTTCCTATCATAGCGCAAAAAAAGCTCCCCGTCCAGCGGACGAAGAGCTTGATTCCCAAAAAATCCTATTCGCGCAACCAGATGAAGTACGCCAGGAAGACGAAGAACAGCACATACATCGCCGGATGTACTTCGCGAGCCTTGCCTTTCATTACCTTCATCACCGGATAAACGATGAAGCCTGTCGCGATCCCTGTTGCAATACTGTAAGTCAATGGCATCAACAAAATCGTCAGGAATGCAGGGAACGCTTCATCCAGGTCATCCCAAGCCACTTTTGCAATGTGAGAAGCCATCAGAACACCGACGATAATGAGCGCTGGTGCTGTAACCGCTGGTGTCACAATTGCGAGAATCGGTGAGAAGAACAACGCCAGAAGGAACATGATCCCTGTGACAACTGCGGTAAATCCGGAGCGTCCGCCTGCCGCTACCCCTGCTGTCGATTCAACATAAGCCGTAGTGGTAGAAGTTCCGAGTACCGCACCTGCCATACCTGCAATCGCATCGGAAGCGAGTGCTTTTCCTGGACGTGGCAAATTGCCGTCTTCGCGAAGCAATCCCGCTTGGTTGGCTACACCCAAGAGCGTACCCGTCGCATCGAAAAAGTCTACAAACAAAAACGTCAAAACAACAATCAGCATATTCACGGTGAACAATGCAGATGGATCACCGAGATATTGGAACGCAGCACCGAATGTAGGAGCAAGGCTCGGTGGTGCAGAAACGACTTGCTCAGGCAGATTCACCAGTCCGAAAAACATCCCGGTAATCGCCGTAATCAACATTCCGATAAAGATACCTGCATTGACTTTGCGAGAAAGCAGAATGACCGTCACGATCAGACCAAACACAGCAAGCAATGCATTTTTCGCTGCCAAAATTGCTTCCGGCTTCATGCCCTCGTGATAGAAGGTGAGATGCCCCAGTGCTACGAAGGTCGCATCATTTGCTACGATAATACCCGCGTTTTTCAAACCGATAAACGCGATAAAAAGACCAATCCCTGCCGAAACTGCGTATTTCAAGCTTTGTGGAATCGCTTTGATGATCGCTTCACGAACCCCTGTCAGAGACAGGATCAAAAAGATCGTACAAGAGAGGAATACGCCAGCCAAAGCCTGTTGCCAAGGAATTTGCATCGTCAGAACGACGGTATAAGTGAAAAATGCGTTCAATCCCATCCCCGGAGCTTGACCGATCGGCAAACGTCCGAGAATACCCATTAACAGTGTACCGAGAGCAGCAGCCAACGCCGTTGCGGTAAAGACAGCCCCAAATTCAGGATAGTTTGCTTTCAAATCTGGCGGCAGATCAGCCCCACTGAGAATGAATGGATTGACAGCCAAGATATATGCCATTGCCAAAAAAGTAGTGATACCCGCGATGATTTCGCGACGGTAATTGGTGCCTAGCTTGTCAAACTCGAAATACTTCCGCACCTATAAGTCCCCCCATACTAATCTTGTTGAAAAAACAGTCTATCTGTTTTTTGCCGACCGTAAATGAAAAACGTCGAGACGTTTTTCACAAAAAAAAGGCCCGGACGCTCTTATCATGCGCCTGGCCATCAAACAAAACACTCCGGGAATAATTCCAAATATAATAACAAAATCAGATCCCGATGACATTTTGTTCGTAGCCAGGTCGTTAACGGCGACCATGTAGAAACTCTTGAGCCATATTCTCAAGAATATACGAACCTTCCTATATTACCTACTCACATTGAGAAGTGTATCAGGTGACATAGGGAATGTCAACGAAAATACGAACGTTCATTTTTGGAAAGAGCTTAATATCCGGATATTTTCTAAGAAAGCCTGTGTTATACTTCATAATTAGATGGAGGAGATCCAAAATGAGCTTTATGGATGCTTGGGAGCAAATAATAGCGGAGCAGGAACGAGAACGTGACCGGCTTCGAGTCAATCGAATTACCATACGGATCGACGATAAGAAAAAGAGCAAGCACAACGTTCACCAAAAGGAAAAGGTCATCGAATATGGCCTGGTAGAACGTGATTTATATGATGAGAATTTATTGGGGCGGTTTGAACTCTATTTCGCAGATCGCGACACTCTTCGCAAGCAAAATCGGTTTGGAGATGAATTTGCTTTTGGTGAGCTTACAGATGAACATGCAGTTGCCAGGGCAATCTTCTCCTATTTAGCGGAGCACTATTCTCAGTTTTTGGAGGAAACTCCCTTCGCTATCAGCTTCAACCCTATTGCAGAAGCTTGGATTATCGAAGGAACTCTTCCTCCGGGATGGCTAGGCGGGGTCATTTATATTGCTCTGGCAAAAGAAAATGGAGAGCTTCTTATGATGTATGGAACGAGATAATTTTTGCATAAAAAAACTCTCTTTTATTCGCCAATCACGCAAATAAAAGAGAGTCATTTTTTGCTCCTATTCCCACTCAATTGTTGCTGGTGGTTTGGACGTTACATCATACACAATGCGGTTTACATTGTCTACTTCATTCACGATACGCACAGAGATTTTCTCCAATACATCCCACGGAATGCGCGCCCAGTCAGCAGTCATACCATCAATGGACGTTACCGCACGAATCCCTACTGTGTAAGAATACGTACGAACATCTCCCATTACACCAACGGTCGTCATGTTTGGCAAAGCCGTGAAGTACTGCCAGATTTCCCGATCAAGACCTGCCTTGGCAATTTCCTCACGCAAGATCGCATCGGATTCACGAACGATCTTCAGTTTTTCTTCCGTCACTTCACCCAAAACACGAATGCCGAGGCCTGGTCCTGGGAACGGCTGACGCCAAACAATCTCATCTGGCAAGCCCAGCTCTGTACCCAGTTTGCGTACTTCGTCTTTGAACAATGTTTTCAATGGTTCAATCAACGTGAACTTCATGTCTTCTGGCAAACCGCCTACGTTGTGGTGCGATTTGATCGTTTGTGCAGTTGCTGTCCCGCTCTCCACGATATCGGTGTACAGCGTACCTTGTGCCAGGAAGTCCATATCTGTCAGCTTCGCAGCTTCTTCATCGAATACGTAAATGAACTCGTTACCGATGATTTTGCGCTTTTGCTCTGGGTCAGATACACCTTTGAGCTTGCTCATGAAACGCTCGCGAGCATCGATCTTGATCACTTTCATGGAGAATTTCTCAGAGAATGTCTCCATTACCCCTTCTGCTTCCCCTTGGCGAAGAAGACCGTGGTCAACGAACATACACGTCAATTGATCGCCAATCGCTTTGTGAATCAGTGCTGCTACTACGGAAGAATCCACACCACCGCTCAACGCACACAGTACTTGCTTGTTGCCGACTGTTTCACGAATGCGAACCAGCTCGTCCTCGATGAACGTCGTCATGCTCCAAGTCGCTTCACATCCACAAATGTTGAACAGGAAGTTTCCGATGAACTCAGTACCTTTTGCCGTATGAACTACTTCCGGATGGAACTGTACGCCATACAACTGACGCTCAGGGTTGCTGATCGCGGCTACTGGGCAGCTGTCGCTTACCGCATCAATGACAAATCCGGTTGGGAGCTCCACTACTTTGTCAGAGTGGCTCATCCACACGATTTCGTTCGCATCCCACTTGTCGTACAAGCTGTGTTTTTGCTGCATACGCAATTCAGCTTTTCCGTACTCACGTTTACCTGCGCGTTCTACTTTTCCGCCCGTCAAATGGCTCATCAACTGCATACCGTAGCAAATACCCAATACAGGCAAGCCCAGATCAAAAATTGCAGGGTCTACAGTTGGTGCTCCCTCTTCGTACACGCTGGCAGGTCCGCCAGAGAAAATAATCCCTTTTGGATTCATCTCTTTAATCTTTTCAACAGGTGTATTGAACGGTATCAATTCACTGTAAACACCCAGATCGCGTACACGGCGCGCGATCAACTGATTGTACTGGCCTCCGAAATCAAGTACGACGACCATTTCCATTGACTTGTCCATCATATCCCCCTTCTCCTGTAACATACAGGACGTGCAAGTGTCGGCATGCCATGCGAAGTTGTCGCATATTTGCAAAAAAGCCGGGACTGCTATCTCCGATAAACAATACGGAGGCAACGTCCCAGCTTGTGTACACATGTGCGGTTTGCATGTACAAAAATCCGATGTGCTCTCCTCGTAGTCGCCAAATTTACGGTCTAGCGGTAGAAACTTTCAGGCCCTATTCCTGATCATTATACGAGTCTCATTGATCGTCATTCTAGCAGATGAAACGGCATTGATCAAGGTTTCAATTGACGGATTAACCGTTCGAGTATTTGCTCTGCTATTGTTCTTGCCTTTTGTTCCATTTGTTTGTAGCCATACACGGTACGTTCGTACAGCTCTGTCAAATAGCGCAGGTCTTGTCGCTTGTCTGCCGGCAGGGTCATCCTGCCCACGTACTCGCGCAACGTTTCTCCTGGCTGTCTGCGCGTGTAGACTCGCTCCATCATTCGCATTAGCAGATGGTACCGATCCGGGAACTCACTGCTTCGCTCTTGATTCAGTTGTCTGCGCATCCACCATAGCTGGATGTCTTGTCTGCGACGCCAGGCGATAATTCCTGCCACGACAGCGGCTACTGCCAAGCCCGCGTTTACTTGCCATGGAATTTTAATCCAACTGCCTGCTGGGCTGTCGCCCTCTTCCAACTCATTGAAACGTCCATTCCCACGATCGATGTCCGTTTGATTCTCCATGTTTGGCAACGGGATAGGGATCTCCGGCTTTGAGGTGACCAGATCGTAATTAAAACGAACAGGTGACATGAATGTACTCGTCGCTTCAAAAGGAACCCAACCAACCCCCGGGAAGTATACCTCTACCCACGAGTGAGCGTCCTTGTTACGCACTTCTACAGTCTCGTAGTTAAACGCATCCGTTCCCACTCGTTCACCAGGTGCGAAGCCCTTGACCCAACGTGTCGGGATATCCAGAGTACGCAGCATAACCGCCATCGAGGTGGAGAAATGATCACAGTACCCTCGAAGGCTGTCAAACAAGAAGTGATCGACAAAATCCTGACCTTCTGCGGCGACTGGAACGTCTTTCGTTTCATACTTATATTTTCCACTTGAGCGCAAGTAATTCTCGATCGCTCTCACTTTGTCATAAGGAGTCTTCGCGTCCTTGGTAATCGTTGCAGCGAGCTCTCTCACTCGCGGAGGCACCGAGGCTGGCACTTGCAAATAGCGCTCTTTGATATCATCCGGATAGTTCGTCCCCGCATTTGTCACGGCCTTTTCACTGACAATCGGTACCTCTGTCTCGACCTTGTATTGATTCAGTTTGAGCAAAAGCGGATTAGGGCCGTACTCTGGCCGACCGTTTTTCTCACTCAGCTGAACCAAGTTGATTTTTCCTGCCCGTACTTCCAATTGCTGATTCATTTTGTCATAAACAACGGTTGCCTCTGGTGGAGCGTAGTTGCTCACCTTTTTCAGCTGACCTTGATAAAAGACAGTCGGGAATTGCTGCGGACCCTTAAATTCTAATGTCGCTTGTACCTTCTTCGTTTCAAGCCCTTGGAACAGCGTATTTTCCCATGTATAGGTTTGCGGGTCCAGGATTGACTCGTACTCTCTATCGCCTTTTTCCCAGCCAACTCCCGTATACACGTCCTTCGAGTCACCACGCCAATAGCTGCGTTCGTTCGTCTTTGCAATAAATACTAATGTGTTATCTTGCAGGAAAGGACCACCCAACCGTTCATCGTTGTTGTCGTATCCTACTTTTTTCATCACACCAACAGGGGTATCGTTTCCTTTCCCTGTTAAAAAGGCGATCGGATCAGGCCATGACGGTCCTGTCTTCGGTGCAGCATAACCGATGCCTATACAAGCCATAATGACCATCACCGAAGCCAGCAGCGAGTTGAGCATGATTCGGCTTCTCTTCCCTGTCAGTGTCGCCATGTTCGTCATCTTCATCAGATGGCTAATGGCCAGCATCAGGAAACCAATGGTCAGCGTCCGTACAACCCCTGCACTGGCATCATACGGGAGAAACGTATCCAACACCGCCAAATACAGTTCCGTCAAAAAGACAAACCATAAGCCTTGCCGTTGTTCCAGCACCAGATACGTTAACATCGTCGCTAACAACACCAAAACGAGATCAAACATGGTATTCCGCGACAAGATCGACATGCTGGCCCAATCCTGTTGAAACGCTAACGGAAGATCGTGAATCATCTGCCTGTACAATGCACCAATCCATTCCGTGTCAAAAAACGGTTTGTCAAATAAAGTAGCATGCAAAAGCACCATTAGCCCTATAGCCTTGATCGGCAAGGTTAGCCACCGATAAGGGATCAACAGGTCAATAATAATGACGCCAGCCACAATCGCATAAAATGGCCACAGAACGCCCGTATCGGTTAATGTCTGTAGAGGAATAAGCCACTCTCTTAACATCAGGAACAGAAGAAGGGCCAAGACCCATTCCCAAATCGTTGGACGCTTCCAAACGCTCATGAGTCTATGCACCTCCTATCCGTTTCCACTCTTGATCATCCATGTGAATAGACGTACATGTTACTTTGTTTGCGCCAAGCAGCTGCAACGCTTGCTTTTGTTCCTGCGAAATCGTTAACTCGCTCTGCATGAGAAACAACTGCACGCGTCTGCCTTTTTGGGCGAGTGTGACCAAACGACTGATCAACGTTTTTTCTACATGCGGTGTAATAATAATCAAAGTAACACCTTGAGGCTGCTCCAATGCTTCTCTTCCCACAATTCTTGCAAATAACTCTTGTCCTTCTGGCGCGACACGAGCTAATTGATCAAAAACTCTGAGGAAATGGGCATGGGACAGACCTGGTGGTATCGATATGCGTTCTGCTTGCTTGTACACGAGCCCATAATGGTATTGATTCCGATTGGCGTAGGCGATCAGACTCGCGGCTAGCTTCACTGCTGTTTCGAACAAGTGCACAGGCTTCCCTTGGTAGCTCGCCTTCTCTACATCAAGGAAAAAGACCGCCTGATTCATCGCCTGATGCTCAAACTCCTTCGTCTTTAGACCCGTCCCCCGTGCAGAAGCTCGCCAATGAATTTGGCTCAAGCGATCGCCCCGATGATAATCTCTTACGCCGCGTACTGCTGCTACGTCATCAGACCGTCGATGGGAAACATGCACAGTCCCACTAAAGCTCCCATCCCCCAGGGCCCAATGGGTCAATTCTTTGTATTTTGGATAAACGAGAAACTCCTGAGAAATCGAATAAACTTTGCGGCGCTCAAAAAATCCGAAAAAATCCCCACCGCTCACTACACATTCATCGAGACGATAGTATCCCCGTGGTACATTGGGTATAACATATCGAAACTCGACTTCCCTTTTGAACCACGGGAATATCAGTTGTCGATGCGGCTCATACACGCCAGCCAGTCTCGCCGGCAATGGCTCCATAATCATATTCCATCCAAGCGGAAACCAAATTCTTCGGCGCAGACGTATCGTTACAATGACATCTTCCCCATCCTGTAGACGATTGCGATCTAGTTCACGCTCGACCTCTAGCTTCGTGAACATGAGTACATAAGCGACAATTTCATACAGGAGAAACACCAAACTACTATAGAAAAGAAACCAGCTTGAGAAGCCGCCTTGAAATTTTGCGAATACATAAGTGATCAGGACTAATGCGATCGCCTTGAGCCTACCCCACCTTTGCTTTCTCATCTGCAATCACCGCCTTAGCTCACCGGGACACGGGTCTCAGACAAGATCATAGCCAACACCCGATCTACGGTTGCTCCTTCCAGTCTTGCTTCTGGTTTCACAATCATACGGTGTGCAAACACTACTGGAACTAGTTCCTTCACGTCATCTGGAATGACATAGTCACGTCCACGAACGAATGCCAACGCCTGAACAGCCCGGAAAAGAGCAAGGGAACCGCGCGGGCTCACGCCTAGATAAATATGATGATGCTCACGCGTACGATGACACAGACGCACGATGTATTCTTTTATTCCTTCCGATACCTTGATCGTCGATACCTGGCGTTGCAGTTCCGCAAGCTCCGCTGTGGTTATAACCGGCTGAAGCTCTTCCAATGGATTCGCCGTAGAGAATCTGGACAACATCCGCATTTCTTCCTCTACTGTTGGATACCCCAAGCTTAATTGCATGAAAAATCGGTCCAATTGAGCTTCAGGTAATGGGAAGGTCCCTTCATACTCTAATGGGTTTTGTGTAGCCATCACAAAAAACGGCTCTGCCAATCGATACGTAGCACCATCGATTGTTACCGATCGCTCTTCCATTGCTTCCAAGAGTGCGGATTGTGTTTTTGGCGAAGTCCGGTTAATTTCGTCTGCAAGAATGACATTTGCAAAAATCGGCCCTTGACGGAACTCAAACTCCAGACTTTTTTGATTAAAGATAGCAACCCCTGTCACATCCGTTGGCAACAAATCTGGGGTAAATTGAATTCGTCTAAACTCACCACTGATTGATTTGGACAATGCACGTACCATCATGGTCTTCCCAACGCCTGGTACATCTTCGAGCAAAACGTGACCATTCGCTAGAACAGCCGCTACCATCAGCTCAATTACAGAGCGTTTACCAATCAATACTTTTTCTATATTATCGATTAAACTGGCTATTGCAGGATTTACTTGTTCCAATTTGATAGGGTTCATGTTGATACAACTCCTGTTCCATGATATTCTTCCGCAGGTTTGTAACAGCTGTTCCTCCATGCTTTCAGCGTAATTCTAAAGTAATGGATGCAAATAGGAGATACAAGGGAAAAATGCTTAAAATTTGCAAAAATACACAAGTCATTATAAAAAAAAGAGTAGGATCTATTCCTACTCTTCGGTTTCATATGAAATATGGCGTGCCCTGAGAGATTCGAACTCCCGACCTTTTGATTCGTAGTCAAACGCTCTATCCAGCTGAGCTAAGGGCACAAATAAATGGAGCGGACGAAGGGTCTCGAACCCTCGACCTTCGCCTTGGCAAGGCGACGCTCTACCAATTGAGCTACGTCCGCATGTTACATCTTATGTGGTTTGTACTGAGAGCAAAGCTTTCTGTCATAGTATGGTGCGGGTGAAGGGACTTGAACCCCCACGGTTGCCCGCCAGAACCTAAATCTGGTGCGTCTGCCATTCCGCCACACCCGCATTTTACTTAGAACAGAAAAGGCATTACTGTTACTATCACGCAGCTTTGCTTATTGAACAAAAAACTGGTGAGCCATGAAGGACTCGAACCTTCGACCCTCTGATTAAAAGTCAGATGCTCTACCAACTGAGCTAATGGCTCGCAAATGGCTGGGGTACTAGGATTTGAACCTAGGAATGACGGAGTCAAAGTCCGTTGCCTTACCGCTTGGCTATACCCCAATGGTGGTGCCGGCAATAGGACTTGAACCCACAACCCCCTGATTACAAGTCAGGTGCTCTACCAATTGAGCTATACCGGCGCTGTTAAATTTAATTAGTGGTGGCTCGGGACGGAATCGAACCGCCGACACGAGGATTTTCAGTCCTCTGCTCTACCGACTGAGCTACCGAGCCATTTATGATTGATCTTCGCCATTCTTTAAGAAAAATGGCGGAGCTGACGGGACTCGAACCCGCGACCTCCGGTGTGACAGACCGGCGTGAACTCCAACTTCACCACAGCTCCATATTTGGTTGCGGGAGCAGGATTTGAACCTGCGACCTTCGGGTTATGAGCCCGACGAGCTACCGAGCTGCTCCATCCCGCGATAGTTAGGACGACTGAGTGTCAGTGTTGCCACAGGACGTGGCGTTTTTAGCTGACCTTCCTTGTCCATTAATATAAGTGGTGGAGGCTGACGGGATCGAACCGCCGACCCTCTGCTTGTAAGGCAGATGCTCTCCCAGCTGAGCTAAGCCTCCAGAACCCCTGCGATTGCAGGGCATTTTGCTAGGTGACCCGTAGGGGATTCGAACCCCTGAATGACAGCGTGAAAGGCTGCTGTGTTAAACCGCTTCACCAACGGGCCAAGATTATGAAGTATGGTGCGGTCGGCGAGACTCGAACTCGCACGGGTCGCCCCGCCACCCCCTCAAGATGGTGTGTCTGCCAATTCCACCACGACCGCAACTAATATGGTAGCGGCGGAGGGAATCGAACCCCCGACCTTTCGGGTATGAACCGAACGCTCTAACCAGCTGAGCTACACCGCCATGAAGCTATGAGATTAAAACATATGGCGGAGAGTGAGGGATTCGAACCCTCGCTACGCTTGCGCATACTAACGGTTTAGCAAACCGTCCCCTTCGGCCTCTTGGGTAACTCTCCGTATATATGGCTCCTCGGGACGGACTCGAACCGCCGACCGATCGGTTAACAGCCGATTGCTCTACCAACTGAGCTACCGAGGAACGTTTTTGAAGGATTTATTCCTTCAAAACTGAATACGCATGATTGCTAAGAGTGTGTGGATAAGTCCTCGACCGATTAGTATTCGTCAGCTCCACGCGTTACCGCGCTTCCACACCGAACCTATCAACCTCATCGTCTATGAGGGGTCTTACCAGCTTGCGCTGTGGGAAGTCTCATCTTGGAGGGGGCTTCACGCTTAGATGCTTTCAGCGCTTATCCCGTCCGCACATAGCTACCCAGCTGTGCCACTGGCGTGACAACTGGTGCACCAGCGGTGCGTCCATCCCGGTCCTCTCGTACTAAGGACAGCTCTCCTCAAACTTCCTACGCCCGCGACAGATAGGGACCGAACTGTCTCACGACGTTCTGAACCCAGCTCGCGTACCGCTTTAATGGGCGAACAGCCCAACCCTTGGGACCTACTTCAGCCCCAGGATGCGATGAGCCGACATCGAGGTGCCAAACCTCCCCGTCGATGTGGACTCTTGGGGGAGATAAGCCTGTTATCCCCAGGGTAGCTTTTATCCGTTGAGCGATGGCCCTTCCATGCGGAACCACCGGATCACTAAGCCCGACTTTCGTCCCTGCTCGACTTGTAGGTCTCGCAGTCAAGCTCCCTTCTGCCTTTACACTCTACGAATGATTTCCGACCATTCTGAGGGAACCTTTGGGCGCCTCCGTTACCTTTTAGGAGGCGACCGCCCCAGTCAAACTGCCCACCTGGCATGGTCCTCTCGCCCGATAAGGGCGACGAGTTAGAAACTCCGTACATCAAGGGTGGTATCCCACCGACAGCTCCACAGAGGCTGGCGCCCCTGCTTCTCAGCTTCCCACCTATCCTGTACATGATGCACAAAGTTCCAATACCAGGCTACAGTAAAGCTCCATGGGGTCTTTCCGTCTTGTCGCGGGTAACCTGCATCTTCACAGGTATTATGATTTCACCGGGTCTCTTGCCGAGACAGCGCCCAAGTCGTTACGCCTTTCGTGCGGGTCGGAACTTACCCGACAAGGAATTTCGCTACCTTAGGACCGTTATAGTTACGGCCGCCGTTTACTGGGGCTTCGGTTCAAAGCTTCGCTTGCGCTAACTCATCCCCTTAACCTTCCAGCACCGGGCAGGCGTCAGCCCCTATACTTCGCCTTGCGGCTTCGCAGAGACCTGTGTTTTTGCTAAACAGTCGCTTGGGCCTTTTCACTGCGGCCCCCTCGGGCTATTAACCCTACCGAGGCGCCCCTTCTCCCGAAGTTACGGGGCCATTTTGCCGAGTTCCTTAGCAAGAGTTATCCCGCGCACCTTAGGATTCTCTCCTCGCCTACCTGTGTCGGTTTGCGGTACGGGCACCTTGTTCCTCGCTAGACGCTTTTCTTGGCAGTGTGAAATCAGGGACTTCGGTACTTAAATTTCCCTCGCCATCACAGCTCATGCTTAACGGTGTGCGGATTTGCCTACACACCACACTTACTGCTTGGACGGCCATCCAGTAGGCCGCTCACCCTATCCTCCTGCGTCACGCCATTGCTCAAGCGGAACAGAGGTGGTACAGGAATATCAACCTGTTGTCCATCGCCTACGCCTTTCGGCCTCAGCTTAGGTCCCGACTAACCCTGGGAGGACGAGCCTTCCCCAGGAAACCTTAGGCTTTCGGTGGACAAGATTCTCACTTGTCTTTTCGCTACTTACACCGGCATTCTCACTTCCAAGCGCTCCACCGCTCTTTCCAGTACGGCTTCACTGC